>CABUDB010000289.1 GCA_902490245.1 uncultured Collinsella sp. | reverse complement strand
CAATTCTTTTGCCTGGGCGATCGGAGTCTTCTTGCGGGCCTCCTGCGTAAGTTCTCGAAGAGCTGCAAGACCATCCATATCCTTCTTGCCCAGCAGCTTTGGAACAAAAGACAGCAGATAGGGGATTGTAGCAGGCGGGGTCGCATCGTGAGAAAAACACTCGGCAACATACGGCTGCTTAATCTTTGGATTGCCGATGTCTCCATTGAGCTTCGTGGCGCTTCCGACCATCCGGAAACCTTGGAAGATGCCCTGAGTCTGCTTCTTGTCTGGGTCGCTGGCGCTTGTGTTGGCGTTCCAAACTCGGTCGGTCAGCTCGCGCTTGAGGACCTGTAGACCAGTGACGTAGCGGGTCATAAGCGGCACTGGATGTTCGAGAAGGTAAACGACGTGAAGGCCTGTCCCTGAGCTGACGAGATAGTTGGCATAGGGAATTGCGCCACGCTCCATCTGGTGGAGCAAGTTATCAAGCTCGCGTTCGCCAACGTAATCGAGATCGATCATGATGGCATGCAAGTATCGGGCATTACGGCTGCTGCGGCTCTTGCCGTAATAGCTGACCGGAGCCAGAAACATAAACGTGTTCTGCTCAATCGACAGCTTTCGAAGCTCTTCAAGTTCTTCAAGACCGTCATGAAGCGTATATCGATGCATAATGCGTTTTACAAGTTTGTTGCCCTTTGGGTCGACTCCTCGTTCTATCTCCTTACCGGTGTCCTCAAGAACAATGACGTTGGGCTTGCCATCGGAATCGTTACCCTTCTTCTGGAGAGTCCCATCAGGAAACATAGCGTGATAAAAGGTGTCGGGATCGCAGTAGCTCCAACCCAAACGATAGGCGTCAAACAACTTCTCGTTTCTCACCTGATTTGCATGGCGCTCATTCTCATACCAGCGTCCATCATGCTCGCTGGAACTCTTACGACGCTTTCTCGAAACAGGCATACAAAGCCCCCTTTAAGATGAAAACAACACTCCCCTGGAAACAACCTCAGGAGCGACCCCGAGGGGGTGCCCTACGGGCTAAGCAGGACGTACATTAAGGTTAAATGGTATTTTACACTTTTTCGCCTAAAAATGTGTATATAGAATCTATATACAGTGTATATAGATTCTATATACACAAAAAGGATCACTCCGATGCCTCGTACGCGGTGATAAACGCCTTTAGTGGCGACGTCTCGGGAACGTGCCGGAGCTCTTCGCGATGCCGCATGTGCGCGAGTCTGCGCTCGCACATGGCCCGTATCTCGGCCCGATCGGCCCGGTCCTGGGCCTCGGCGTCCTCGGCAGTCTTTGCCTCGTAGTAGCCGTGCAGGTCGACAGTCACGGTTCTCTTGCCGCCGCCCGGCCCGGATCCAACATTGGAAGGCACACGGTTCAGCATAGCCTCCGTACTTCCAATCAACGACTGGCGCGCGAGCCGCGCCACAGCCTCCGGGTCATGGAGCGAGAACGGTTTTGCATCGGGATCGGCCATGGCCCGGAGGGTCACTTCAAGCTCGGAACGGTCCATCTTCGCAATCCTGAACTGCCAATCGAGCAGCTCGACATCATCCATGGCTACCCACGAACCTTGACTGCGATGAAATAGCCAATACCGCCACAGACGGCCATGGAGAGAAGCAGCGCGGCCCATCCCCATGCACCCAGCCACTCGGCCCCGGCCTTCAGCTGGACCCACATGAAGCCCACGGCGACCAAGAAGACGATGAGGCAGGCCACGCAGGTCACGACGCCACACGCAACGGTCGCAACAATCATCGACCGCCTCGCGCTCTCGAGTTCATCGACGGCCTGCTTGGCGTTCGCCTGGCTGCTCTCAACGGCCTTTTTAGCCGCCCTCTCCACGTCCCGCAGGCACTCAACCGTGCGGGCCTCCACAGCCCTGTAAACGACGTTTGAGGCATCCTCCGCTCGCTCGGCGGCACCGATGACCGCCTCGCTCATATCGCGCATGGTGTCGGTGTTCTCGACCAACGCACCGTGCATCTCCTTCGCGATGCCGGCGATGCTGTGCATGTCCTTGGCGACGCGGAGCTGGTCGCGCGCCGCCTGTTCCTTGAGATCTGCCGATGCCTCAAGGGCATCGCCCATAGCCGCTAGGTTGTCCTGGCTGAGGTTGTCGAAAGTACCCATGATTTGAACTCCGTTTCTAGTCTAGCGGTGGATACCGTTTTCGTTTTCAAGCTCGATCTCGACCGAGAGCGGCTTGGCGACCTTTGCAGTCTTCTTGGCCTGCTCGCGGACGAGCTTGTCGCGCTGCTGGGCGGTCATGGCCTTGAGCTGGGCGGCGGTAATCGGTCGCCCGACCTCCTTGCTCATGGTCACGAGCTGGCGCAGCGGGCGTCCCATCTGCGCGCCCGTGACGGTGCGACCGTCTTGGGTGAACTTGAGGTCGCCGTGGCCCTCGACGTAATCCATGGCC
>CABUDB010000288.1 GCA_902490245.1 uncultured Collinsella sp. | reverse complement strand
CGATCTTTTTGACCGACGTCGACGGCCTGTACAAGGACTTTAGCGATAAAGACTCACTCATCTCCAACCTAACGCTGGACGAGGTTATCGAAATGCTCTACGGCGGCGAGGTCGATAAGGGCATGATTCCCAAGCTGCGTGCGGCCGTCGATGCGCTTGCCGGCGGCGTATTTCGCGCTCACATCATCAACGGCACCACGCCGCATTCGCTGCTGCTGGAGCTGCTGACCGATGCCGGCGTCGGCACCGTGATCCATTCCACCGAGACGGCTTACGAGTTCGATACGCATCCGCATCCGCTTTCGACGTTTGCTGCGCGTCTGACCGAGAACCTCGACGAGGTCGAGAAGCTTCAGACAGTCTAACTGACCCGCAGCCGCCCCATTTCTGCACCCATAGGCCTGCGCCGTCCGGCGCTCAACGAAAGGCATCCCATGTCACTTGCAGCTCAGCAATCGCTTGAATCCCATTACGTTATGCATACCTTTGGCCGCTCTCCGGTCGAGTTTGTCGAGGGTCACGGCATGAAGCTCACCGGCGACGATGGTCGTGAGTACCTCGACTTTCTTGCCGGCATCGGCGTGTGCAGCCTAGGTCATGGCGACCCGGCTGTGCTCTCGGCGCTCGAGGCACAGACCAAAAAGCTCATGCATGTCTCCAATTACTTCTACATCGAGCAGCGTGGACAGGTCGCGGCGCTGCTGTCCAAGCTTGCCAACGACGACTTAGATGGTGCACGCGTGCTTGCCGATGCCATTGCCGCCGGCGATGAGACCACGGCAGCTGCTCTTGGTGCCCCGGCTGCGGATGAGCAGGTTTGGGAGACCTTCTTTGCCAACTCCGGCGCCGAGGCCAATGAGGGCTCGATGAAGCTTGCGCGCCTGTACGCCAAGCGTGCCGGTAACGGCGGCAACACTATCGTGTGCATGCGCGGCGGCTTCCACGGCCGTACGCTCGAGACCATTGCCGCCACCATGCAGGATTGGCTGCAGGATAGTTTCCGCCCGCTGCCGGGTGGCTTTGTGGCCTGTACGCCCAACGATATCAATGAACTGCGTGCGATCTTTAAGCAGCTGGGGAGCGAAATTTGTGCCGTGATGCTCGAGCCGATCCAGGGTGAGAGTGGCGTGCACCCCATGACCGAGGAGTTTATGGCGGCAGCGCGCGACCTGGCACACGAAGTGGGCGCCGTGCTTATAGCCGACGAGGTCCAGTGCGGCATCTTCCGCTCCGGCAAGCCGTTTGCATTCCAAACCTATGGCGTGGAACCCGACATCATGAGCCTTGCCAAGGGCATTGCCGATGGCGTGCCCATGGGTGCCGTCGTAGCAAAGAAGGAGATTGCCGACGTGTTTAAGCCGGGCGACCACGGCTCGACCTTTGGCGGTAGCTGCTTGGCTGTCGCGGCGTGCGCCGCGACGCTTTCCGCGCTCGTGCGCGGCGACTATGCTGAGCATGCCGTCAAGGTGGGCGCCTATATGGAGGCAAAGCTCGCCATGCTGCCGCACGTGACCGAGGTACGTGGCCGCGGCTTGATGCTCGGCTGTGATTTGGATGATGCCGCGGGCGACGCGCATGATATTGTTGCCCGCGCGCTGGCCGCCGGTGCCGTGATTAACGCTACGGGTGCGCATACGTTGCGTTTCTTGCCGCCGCTCGTCTGCGAGGAAGCCGACGTGGACAGCCTGATCGAGATCCTGTCGGATGTCTTGGGCTAACGCGGCGCAATAACTCAATTTGGACCGGGTTCCGGACTGCGGGCGTGCCCTATGTGGCATGATTCAGCGGTCTGGAGCCCGTTTTGCCTTAGATTTGCTAAGGCAGGGAGACCCGCTGGTCAAAAAACATTAAATATGAGTACTGCTACCGATTTGGTAGCAGCAATTTTGGACTAATAAGGCCAGATGGCAAGTCGAAATGGCGATGAATGCACGATTTTGATCCAACTGTTAGTCCTTATAATGGACATATGTTGCGTAACTTAAGCAAATACTATCTTTTTATATGTTGCAAACAAAGTAGCAGTACTCATTTTTGCCATTTTTTGGCCACGGCCTTTGTGACAGACGTGCTGGCGGGTTCGAATCCCATGCGCTGGGCCCAAACAAAAACGGTCCCCTTGCGAGGACCGTTTCCAATTCGGTGGTGGGCGATGAGGGATGTCCGCGTGCGACTGGCGCCGCCCGCGCCCCGCTTCGTCGCTCCGCTCCTCGCGTGCTGCGCTGGAAAACGCTTCGCGTTTCCTCAGCTCCGCACCCTGGCGGGTTCGAATCCCCCTGCGATGGGCCTGAAAAGGAAAGGCCTCCATCACTGGAGGCCTAACAATTCAGTGGTGGGCGATGAGGGATTCGAACCCCCAGCCTTGTGCGTGTAAAGCACCTGCGCTAACCGTTGCGCCAATCGCCCGTGCGGAGAGAGTATAGCAAAACACGA
>CABUDB010000287.1 GCA_902490245.1 uncultured Collinsella sp. | reverse complement strand
ATAGAAAGCTGCGGCTTGCCCTCCGCGATATAGCCCGGCATCACCGTATCGAGCAGCTGCGTCCAGGCCTTCCAGAACTCCTGGGTCTTGGGATGGTCCAGAACAAAGTCGGAGACTTTCTTATCGAGACCGGTCATGGTACGCATCTCGGGATCGTAGAACGGATTGGGCAGGAAGCGAACGTCGATCATAATGTCCGCCTCGACGGGCATACCGTGCTTAAAGCCAAACGAGAACACGTGAACGTCCATGAGCTGCTGGTCGGACAACTCGGAGAACGCCATGCGCAATTTGTTGCGCAGGGCAGAGGTGCGCAGGCGGCTCGTGTCGATAATCATATCGGCTCGATCGCGCACGCCCTGCAGCTGAAGGCGCTCGCGCTGAATGGCATCGGCCGTAGTCTCCCCCGGCTTGGCAATGGGATGACGGCGGCGATTTTCGCTGTAGCGACGAATCAGCACCTCGTCAGAAGCCTCCAGGAACACGATGTCGCAGCTCATCTCGCGCTCTTCGAGCGCGGCGACCGCATCGAGCAACTCGTCAAACAGTCCCTGGCTACGCAAATCGCAGGTGACGGCGAGATGCCTGCCCACGCCCGTATTGATGCCGACGAGCTCGGCAAGCTGGGCAATCAGACGCGGGGGCAGGTTATCGATACAAAAATAGCCCATGTCCTCGAACACATGCATGGCCTGCGTTCGGCCCGATCCGGACATTCCGGTGATGATGACGATATCGGGGATGCGCTCCGAGCGCTCCGCCGCATCCATGGCATCTCCCTTTTGCATGTGCTGCCTCCTAAAAACAAGCGCGGGACCCAGCAACCCGGATCCCGCGCGGTCAATTGCCTTTAATGAGTATACCGCCCTGAGCGGATACAAGGTCCGTCTTACGCCTCAAGCGCGGCTTTGAACCAACTCGTAATACTCGTGGGGTGCGTGATGGCAGTGCCCACGACAACTGCCCAAGCGCCCGCATCAATTGCGGCGCGGGCCTCCTCGGGCGTGTGCACGCGGCCCTCGCAGATGATGGGAAGGCCGGGAAACTCCTCGGTCGCCTGGCGCAGGAGCGGCAGATCGGGACCGTCGGCCATGGTGCAATCGATAGCGGCAACACCATGGGAAAGCGTGGTGGACACCAGGTCGAAGCCCATGTCGACAGCACGACGAATATCCTCGATGGTGGCACAGTCGGCCATCAGGAGCACGCCCTCCTCGTGCAGCGGACGGAAGGTGTCCTCGACGGTCTTGCCATCGGGACGCGGGCGATCAGTGGCGTCAATTGCCACGATGTCGGCACCGGCGGCAACGCAGGCGCGAGCATGACGCAGCGTCGGCGTGATGTAGACGCCCTCGTGTCCATCCTTCCACAAGCCGATGACGGGAACCTCGCAGCGGCCCTTAATGGCGGCGATGTCAGCAAGACCCTGGCAGCGAATAGCGGCGGCGCCGCCAAGCTCGCAGGCGCGAGACATCTGAGCCATGGTTTCGGGCGTACGAAGCGGCTCGCCCATATAGGCCTGAACGCTCACGACGAGCTTGCCCTTCAGGGATTGAATCAAAGGATCAACGGTCATGTTCGACTCAACCTTTCTCAAAATAGCCTTCTGAGACACCGCACCTTGACGTTCAAACCGTCGCTCGCGTACCGAAGTACGCTTCGCTCCTCTTTCACGTCAATCTGCGGCACCTCAGAAGGCGCACTTGGTAGTTATGTTTACTTCAACGACGCAAGAAGGTGTTCGGCGGCACCGATGAGCGGCGCGTCGCCCTCCAGAGAACCGATGAGGATCGGCGTGTCCTGAAGCGGGTCGAGCGCCTGGCTGGCATAGCCCTCGTGCACCGAGTCCTTCCACGTCTGCGAGCGCCAATCGGGACCCTGGTGAATCACACCTCCCGAAAGCACGATGACCTCGGGATCCAAGATGTTGGCAAGCGAGCCCAAGCTGGCGCCCAGCGCAAAGCCGGCGTCATGGATGACCTCGGTCGCCTTTGCGTCGCCAGCACGGCACAGGTCGTTCACGTCGCGACCGACCGAAGGACGGCTGGGGTCAACTCGACCGAAGCGCTCGTCGTACATACGGCCAATCGAGGTGCCCGAGGCTACCGACTCAAGATGACCAGAACGCCCGCAGGCGCAGGGAATGCCGGCGGCAGCCGAGCACTCGATGTGGCCCATATGGCCGGCAGCACCATGGAAGCCCTGCATTACGCGGCCGTTCTCGACATATGCGCCGCCAATGCCCGTACCGATGCCAAGACACAAGACGGAGAACTTGCCCTTGCCGACGCCCCAGTGGGCCTCGCCCAGAGCATGAGCCTGCACGTCGCCTACAACGGCAACGGGAAGACCGAGATCCTCGCGCAGACGCGGCCCCAACTGAACGCCGGACCAGCCGGGCATGATCTCATTGGCATACGCGATGGCGACCGTCTTGGGATCGACGA
>CABUDB010000286.1 GCA_902490245.1 uncultured Collinsella sp. | reverse complement strand
GACGGGATGTGCGCGTAAAAGTCGGCCATGATCGTCTTGGCCGTGCCTAGGATGTCGCCGTTGTTGTTGCCGTACCAGGTGTGCAGCAGCTGACCGTCCTCGCCCACGAGCGCGGCCTTCATGGTGGTGGAGCCGGCGTCGATACCGATGAACACGCGACCGGTGTAGCCGTCGAGCTTGCCCTTGGGAACGACCTCGGTGTCGTGGCGAGTCTTGAACTCGGCAAAATCCTCGTTGGTGGCAAAGAGCGGATCCAGACGCTCGACCTCGGCACCCTGCGTGTCACCCAGGGCATCGATGGCCTCGATGAGCTGCGGGAACGTGCTGAGCTTGTTGGACTCGTGCGCCATGGCGGCGCCGCTCGCCACAAACAGGTGAGCGTTTTGGGGCACGATACGGTGCTCCTCGTCCAGATTGAGCGTGAGGTAGAAGCGGTGGCGCAGCTCGGAGAGGTACTGCAGCGGGCCGCCCAAGAAGGCGACGTTACCGCGAATGGGACGGCCGCACGCCAGACCCGAGATGGTCTGGGTCACGACGGCCTGAAAGATGGAAGCGGCAACGTCCTCGGGACGGGCGCCTTCGTTGAGCAACGGCTGGACGTCGGTCTTGGCAAAAACGCCGCAGCGGCTGGCGATGGGATAGATGGTGGTGGCGTTGGCCGCGAGTTCGTTAAGGCCGCTCGCGTCGGTGTGCAGCAGGGTTGCCATTTGATCGATGAACGCGCCTGTGCCGCCGGCGCAGGTGCCGTTCATACGCTGCTCGATGCCGTTGTCGAAGTAGATGATCTTGGCGTCCTCGCCGCCCAGCTCGATGGCGACATCGGTGGCCGGGATGAGGGTCTCGACGGCACGCTTGCTGGCGATGACCTCCTGGACAAACTCCAGGTCGAGCCACTGGGACAGCAGCAGGCCGCCCGAGCCGGTAATGGCGCAGGTCATTTGGGCCGTCGGCAGCACGGTCGCGGCACCCTCGAACAAGTCGCGGGCGCAAGCGCGGACGTCGGTGTGGTGACGCTGGTACTTGGCGTAGACAATCTGGTTGTCGTCGTTGAGCACAGCGAGCTTAACGGTGGTGGAGCCCACGTCGATGCCCAGGTGCAGGTTGCCGCGGGCGGCCTCGGGGTTGAAGATCGCGCCTTCGGGGGCGTGGGCGGCGGTGACGGCTACGGGCTCAGCGGCGGTGGCGGGCTCGCTAGCGACGGACGTCTCCCCTGCCGCGTTCTTGGCATCGGCAACTGCCTCGGCAACTTTCTCGGCAGCCGCGGTCGCCGCCTTCTGCGCGGCGTCCACCACGGCGGGTGCAGCCTCACGCGCGGCAGCGACCATACGATCCTTAATGCCCTCGACGAGTTTGCTCATCTGTCTCTCCTCTTAGTTGTTGGACTCGACGGTTGCAGCGGTGTCGGCCGCGTCCTCGAGCTGCAAGTTCAATAGCTTCATGCCGTATTCCGGCACGTTGATATCGATGGGTTGACCATACAGGTCACCAGGGCGCACAAAAGCGAGCACCGTCATAATGCGTGCCATGGCCTCGGGCGATTCGGTGAGCCCACGCTCAAACCAGCGCTGAATCATGCCGACCTCGGCACTCACGACGTAGGTGACGTAGTAGTCAAAGAACGTGCCCAGCGCCAGGCCCAAAATGCCCGTCTGCGCACGCGGCACCACAGCTTCACGCGCGGTGTCGATAATCCTTTTAATAAAGGCCTGGTCGCCGCCCGGACCCAGCAGCGCACCGATTAAGTCGCGGTTGGCCGCAAGATAACGCAGCAGTTCAACCGAACCGGGCGCCGGCTCGAGCTCATCGATGTTGTGATAGAGATCAGGCAGCTGAGCTGCGGTGATGAGCTCAATGCGCTCACGGATCTCGGCCAGCAAGCCGTCCTCGATTTGATTGATAAAGTCGGGGATATCGCGGTAGTGCGAATAGAACGTGCGGCGCGTAAGACCGGCGCGCTCGGTGAGCGACGCGACATTAATGCGCGAAAGGTCGCCGCTTTCGGCAAGCTCGCTAGCAAGTGCCTGGCGAAGAGCACGCTGTGAGCGAAGGGACCGGCGATCACATTTCTCGAGCTGGGACAAGCGTCCTCCTTGTTACTCAGCCTGTGCGCTATTGCACAGTGCGAGTATTATTGCACACCGTGTGCATCAACACGTAAAGGCAATATTTGGGATGTGACAGAGGGATTATCCCTTTGTCGCATCCAGTGACCGCCTAGGTTGTGCCAGTTGTGCCTGGCTTTTGGAGCGGTATTACCGATTGTTCAAAATGGCATTCGTGGGTAGAATAGTGTCGACGGCAGCCCAAGTTGTGGTTAGCTGGGCAGCGCCGTTGCTTGGTTTAAGGGGTCAACGCCTTAGCGGCGGCGACCCCTTTTACGTTGCTTCGAACGTTGCTTAAGTGCCTCGGAAAGTCCGATGAGCGTCGTGAGGAGCGAGACCAAGGCGGTCAGGAGCCTCACAAAATCAATCAAATCGGTCATGGGCATC
>CABUDB010000285.1 GCA_902490245.1 uncultured Collinsella sp. | reverse complement strand
ACGCCGACGACCTGCGCGAGGAGCTCGCCGCCGATCTGGAAGAGATCGATGCCGAGTGCGCCCGCCAGATCGAGTCCCTCAAGGAGCAGGGCGACCCCGAGAACTTTGACGAGTTCTCCGACGAGGAGCCGCTGACCCCCGAGGAGATCGCCTCCGGCATCGTCGACATCGAGGAAGAGTGCAAGGATGAGAAGCAGCTCCGCACGGATGCCTTCAACGCCTTCATGAAGCTCACCGAGCGCGACCTCATCTCCGATGAGCCGCTGTTCCGCGAGATGACCCGTTACTACTCCATGTACTTCAAGGGTGGCATGGGTGCTGAGGCCGTCCGCGACCTGCTCGCTGCCATCGACCTCCCCTCCGAGGCCGAGAAGCTCAAGGCCATCATCGCCGACGAGGATTCCCAGAAGCAGAAGCGCGAGAAGGCCGTCAAGCGCCTTGAGGTCGTTGACGCCTTCCTGAAGGGCGGCAACAGCCCCGCGAACATGATTCTGGACGTCATCCCGGTCATTCCGCCCGATCTGCGCCCGATGGTCCAGCTCGACGGCGGCCGCTTCGCCGCGTCCGACCTTAACGACCTGTACCGTCGCGTGATCAACCGTAACAACCGACTCAAGCGCCTGCTCGACCTGGACGCCCCTGCGATCATCGTGAACAACGAGAAGCGCATGCTCCAGGAGTCCGTGGACGCCCTGTTCGACAACGGCCGTCGTGGTCGCCCGGTCTCTGGCCGTGGTGGTCGCCCGCTCAAGTCGCTCGCCGAGGCCCTCAAGGGCAAGCAGGGTCGTTTCCGTCAGAACCTGCTGGGCAAGCGTGTCGACTACTCCGGCCGTTCGGTAATCGTTACCGACCCCAAGCTGCTGCTGCACCAGTGCGGTCTGCCCAAGACCATGGCGCTGGAGCTCTTCAAGCCCTTCGTCATGAAGCGTCTGGTCGAGCTCGGCAAGGTCGAGAACATCAAGGGCGCCAAGCGCGCTATCGACCGCGGTGCCACCTTTGTGTGGGATATCCTCGAAGAGGTCATCGACGGCCGCGTCGTGCTGCTCAACCGTGCTCCGACCCTGCATCGTCTGTCCATCCAGGCCTTTGAGCCGGTGCTGGTCGAGGGCAAGGCTATCCACCTGCACCCGCTGGTCTGCTCGCCCTTCAACGCCGACTTCGACGGCGACCAGATGTCTGTCCACGTGCCGCTGTCCAGCCAGGCTCAGGCCGAGGCTCGCGTGCTCATGCTTTCTGCGAACAACCTGCGCTCGCCGGCATCCGGCAAGCCGGTCAACATCCCCTCGCAGGACATGATCATCGGTGTGTACTACCTGACCCAGGTCCGCGACGGTCTGCCGGGTGAGAACCACGTGTTCTCGAGCTTCGACGACGCGCTGCATGCCTATGACTGCCGCTCCGAGGTCGACATGCAGGCCAAGATTCAGGTCCGCGTGTCCGCCGAGAACGCCAACGTCATCAACGAGGACGGCACCCGTATCTTCCGCGTCAAGAACGGCAAGAACGAGTTTGTCGACTACGATGTCACCGGCAACAAGACCGCGCGCTTCGAGACCTCTATCGGCCGCATCATCTTCAACCGCCAGTGCCTGCCCGAAGACTATGAGTTCATGAACTACAAGATGGTCAAGGGCGACGTGGCCAAGCTGGTTGCGGACTGCTGCGATCGTTACCCCGAGGCCAAGGTCGGCCCGATCCTCGACGCCATCAAGTACTCCGGCTTCCACTACGCTACCCGCGCCGGCCTCACCATCTCGGTGTGGGATGCTCTCATCCCTGCCGAGAAGCAGGAGCTGCTTGACCGCGCCCAGGCCAACGTCGACCAGATCAACGAGTACTTCGAGGAGGGCTTCATCAACGAGACGGAGCGCCACATCGAAGTCGTTAACGAGTGGACCGCTTGTACCGACAAGGTTGCAGCGCTCATGCTCGACATGTTCGACGAGGAGAACCCGCTGTACATGATGGCCGACTCCGGCGCCCGTGGTTCTAAGACCCAGCTGCGTCAGCTCGGCGGCATGCGTGGCCTGATGGCAGACATGTCCGGCGAGACAATCGACCTTCCCATTAAGGCGAACTTCCGCGAGGGCCTGCTGCCGCTCGAGTACTTCATTTCGACCTACGGCGCCCGTAAGGGCCTGGTCGATACCGCATCCCACACCTCGGACTCTGGTTACCTGACCCGTCGTCTGGTCGACGTGGCCCAGGACGTCATCGTCCGCGAGGAGGACTGCGGTACGCACGAGGGCGTCACCTACAACCTCATCATCCCCGGCACCACCGACCTCAACACCGACCTTGTCGGCCGTTGCTTCATTGAGGACGTCGTGGCCCCCGATGGCACCGTGCTCTTTGAGCAGGACGGCTACATCGAGAAGGTCGCCGACATCCAGAAGATGGTCGATGCGGGCCTCAAGAAGCAGGCGTCTCATGACTTTCGCGAACCTCTGCGCCCACAAGACAAGGAAGGCCACACCCGCGCAGGTAATCCGCTG
>CABUDB010000284.1 GCA_902490245.1 uncultured Collinsella sp. | reverse complement strand
ATGACGGTGGCCATCACCGACGAGGACAACGTGCTTGCCTGCGCGGGCGAGTTTGAGGAAAAACTGCTGCCCGATACTCCCATCCACACGCTTGCCACACGCTACGTTATCGAACATGGCATCGTGCAGTCGTTCAACCGTATGGTGGATGTCGTGGGCTCGGACGGCTCGCACAACCAAGTCCCCGCCGGCATTATCGCCCCCATCAAGGTGGGCGATCGTACCGTCGGTACGCTCAAGTTCTACTACAAGACCCCGCGCGCCGTCGACCGTACCCAGTACGCGCTTGCCTCGGGCTTTGCCGAGATCTTGTCCACACAGCTCGCCATCCACGAGCTCGAGGTGCAAAAGGAGCTCACGGCGCGCGCCGAGGTGCGTGCGCTGCAGGCGCAGATTAACCCGCACTTCCTGTTCAACACGCTGAACACCATTGCATCGTTTACGCGCACCGACCCGCTGCGGGCCCGCGAACTGCTTCGTGAGTTCTCATCGTTCTATCGTGCCACGCTCGACAACTCGGGATCGCTTATTCCGGTCTCGCGCGAGGTCGCACAGACCAAGCGCTACCTTACCTTTGAGAAGGCCCGCTTTGGCGAGGACCGCGTGCTTGCGACGTTCGATGTGTCCGAGGACGTGGAAGATACGCTGGTGCCGGCGTTCGTGATCCAGCCGATTGTCGAGAACGCCGTACGTCATGGTATGGGCGATGACGACGCCCTGAGGATCGACGTGACCGTTCACCAAGACGGCGAGGATGCAATCTTGATTGCCGTGGCCGATAATGGCGTGGGCATGGATGAGGGTACCGCCGCCAGACTGTTTGACGAGCGCTCTGCCCGTCCCGACGCCAGCTCTCCCCAGGGTGGCGGCGCCGGTGTGGCCATGCACAATATTTCGGAGCGCATCCATCGCTTTTTTGGGCCGCACTCCTATACGCGTGTCGAATCGGCGCCGGGCAAGGGCACCAAAGTGCTTCTTCATCTTGATTTGTCAGAGAGCATCTTTGACATTCAAGAGTAAAATAAAAGGCTACGGGCTCAACGTCATGCGACGGATGCCTGGCGTAGTTAGTTGACGAAAGGTTTTATCCCTATGCTGCGTGCGATGATTGTGGATGATGAGGCGCCGGCTCGCT
The DNA here is from genome assembly GCA_902490245.1 of uncultured Collinsella sp. Lineage (GTDB taxonomy): Bacteria > Actinomycetota > Coriobacteriia > Coriobacteriales > Coriobacteriaceae > Collinsella. Next base: position 1,361 of record CABUDB010000284.1, on the reverse strand, counting down.
CGGAGCTTCGCTTCCTGCTCGAGCAAACGGGCAAGATCGGCACGATCACGGAGGCGTCGAGCGTCCGCTCCGCCATCGAGATGCTTATGGAAAGTCGCGTGGATGTCGTGTTTCTCGATATCTCGATGCCCGGTGCCTCGGGCCTGCAACTTGCCGAGGCGCTGCATAAGCTCAAAAATCCGCCGGCGATCGTGTTTGTGACTGCGTATAGCGACCATGCGGTCGAGGCATTCGACGTCGATGCCGTCGATTATCTGATGAAGCCGGTCGAGGAAGCTCGCTTGGATCGCGCGATCGAGAAGGTCATGCAACGCGCCAAGCCGGTTACGGACAGCAAAGTGACCATCGAGCGTATCCCGGTGGAAAAGGGCGGCCGCAAGGTGCTCATTCCCGTGGATGACATCCGCTTTATCATGGCAAAGGACGATTACTCCTGCATCTATACCGTCGATGATCGCTTTTTGTCGACGACCTCGCTGGCGCAGTTTGAGGCCAAGCTCTGCGACTTTGGCTTCTTCCGTGTTCACCGCCGCTATATCGTCAACCTAGCGTGCGTCACGGACGTTGAGACGGTGCCCTCGGGCGCCATCCAGCTGGGCATTACGGGCGTCGACGAACGCGTGCCGGTTTCTCGCCGCCGCGTCGTGCCGCTCAAGAAGGCTCTGAGTCTCTAGCACACTGGCCCCGCAGCCCTGTAGACCCATCGTCTGCGGAGCCGTGGGGCCTTTTTGTATGTATCTGCCGAATCGTTTTTTGCGGAAGGGATCCCATGAACAGTGCAAGCGCCAAGCGTATCGACATCATCTCGGACACCCACGGCTATCTTTCGCCTGCGCTCCTGGATGAGCTTGAGGGCGCAGACCTGATTATCCACGCTGGCGACCTCACGTCAGAGATGGACTACGAGCACCTATGCACCATCGCCCCCGTGCGGGCCGTACTGGGCAACAACGATTACTACCGCGACTACGGCCCCGATGTAGACCGTCTTGCACTCTTTACCTACGAAGGCCTCAAATTCGCCGTAGCCCACTACCGCGAAGACCTTCCGGTGGGATCCGTAGACGTAGCCATCAACGGCCACACCCACGTAACCAAAGAAGCCCAAGTGGGCCGTTGCTTAGTCCTCAACCCGGGCAGCGCCAGCTACCCCAGAGGCACCCGAGGCCCCACCATGGCCAGAATGCTAGTAAAAGACGGCCATGTCATAAGTACCAAGTTTATTGACCTAGACTAACCGCAACAAAAACGGGGGATGCAGATGCGTTCCCCGTTTCCATTTGAGCCAATGGTCGAAATTCAACAAGATCCATCAGACTAACCCCGCCGAGGAGCACGCGGGCTAGCCGCGCGCGGCGCAC
>CABUDB010000283.1 GCA_902490245.1 uncultured Collinsella sp. | reverse complement strand
GTTGACAAACGATGATTTGGTACAGGCGATGTCCTGAAGGTCTTTGTTCAGGTTGCTGCCGGTGTGGATGGCGGTGAGGGACATGGTCCCCAACGATACCGACTGCACAACGCCTGTTTGCTCGGCAAACCAGTAATCTCGGTATACCGGCAGCGCAACGTCTATGCTTCCCTTTGACAGGGCCTTTGACATCATCTTGTAGCTATCAAAGGCGACGGTTTTGACCGTAATGCCAAATTTATCGTGCAGCGTCGTCGCAAGCGATGCGAGCGAACCTTCCATTTCGCCGTCTTCGTCTTCGTTACAGTAGGGGAGTTTGCCCGTAATGTAGCCGAGCGTGATGGTGTTGTTGTTTGCTTTGAGCCAGGAACGTTCGGGGCCGTTGAGCGATGATGAACCGCTGTTTTGGGTCGAGTAGCTAGATTTGACTTCGTCGTTATAGCGTGGGTTGACGCGAGCGATTGCCGTCATGGCAGCATTGATGTCGTTCATCAGGTCGGGGCGGCTTTTGGGAACGGCAAAGTAGTAGTCGCTCGAACCAATGTAGAACATGGGGGAGGCGCTGGGCGACGAGGTCGTGTCGTTCATGATGACGGCATCGACTTCGTTGTTTGCGAGCGCGTCAAAGAGAACGGAGTTTCCGTTATACTCCCTGTATGTGCAGGCGATTCCTTCGTTGGCGAGCCACTGCTGGCCAACGAAGGTTTGCATAACGCCGGGGTTGCAGCCAATAGTAAGGCCTTGGAGCGCTTGGGGGTCACCCTTGGCCAGATCGTCGCGATCGGGCTTGGCATAGATGTAGTAGCGCTCGGTGCCCTCGGGGTTCGAGGAAAAGAGCAGCTTTTGGGCGCGTTCCTCGGAGTAGGAGATGTTGGGCATGAGGTCGATTTCGCCTGCCTTGAGCATGCCCATAAGCTCGGTGAAGGTGCCGGAGACGTATTCGTACCGCCAGCCGGGCGTGTAGTACGACAGGGTCTGGAGGTACTCGTAACCCCATCCCGAGAGACGCTCGCCGGGAGGGCCGTTCTGGAAGCCCTTGTTGTTTAAGAGTCACCCAACGCGGACCGTCTTGACCTGCTGATCGGTATTGGCGGCATAGGCGGGGGCGGGCATGATGGTGCTCAGTACGGCGAGCACGGCAAGCGCGACGGCCAAGGTGCGATATATAACTGAACGAAGGACAGCGGAAGCTCTCACATGCAATCCTAACGAATCGAGACATTACCGCATAAGGATACCAGCTCAGCTTGCCCAGTCGGCAGCTGCACCGCTAAACGGTCCCGCCCGGCAGTTGGGAACAGTCCCAATCTGTCCGGCACAAAAGGAACGTCCCCAACTGCCGGTTGTGCGACAATACCGAGCGAACGTGATTGGGCATCTGGGAAAAGGGGTCGCGATGAACAAGTTGAGGACGCTTGCCGACGTGTTACGCCAGGCTGGCTTCGCGCGCATCACGGGCCTGTTTCTTATCTTTTACCTGCTGTGCTCGACGGCGGTCTGGCTGTCCGAGCCCACGACCCTCACGTTTGGCGATGGTCTCTGGTTTAGCTTTGAGACGGTCTCGACCATCGGCTTTGGCGATATCCCGGCCGAAACGCCGGTCGCCCGCGCTATTACCGTCGTCCTGAGCGTCATCAGCATCTTCTACATCGCCATGCTCACGGGTGTGGCGGTGAACTACTGCAATACGCTCATTAAACTGCGCCAAAAGGACACCATGGCGCGCTTTATGGATGATCTTGAGCATTTGGAAGAGCTCGATCGTGACGAGCTCGCTGACCTGTCGCGCCGCGTGCGCGAATATCGCCGACGCCAACGCTAGAACGGGCGCCGTGCGTCACGACGGGGGGGGGACTGAATATGAATATCACCGTGTATCTGGGCGCCAGCGTCGGCAATGACCCTGCGTTTCTGCCTGCGGTGCGCCAGCTCGGCACATGGATTGGCTCCAGCGGTCACGCGCTGGTATACGGCGGGTCCAAGTCGGGGCTGATGGGCGCGCTTGCCGATAACGTGCTCGATGCTGGCGGGCATGTGACCGGCGTGGAGCCAAGCTTTTTTATCGAGGCGGAGTATCAGCACGATGGCATCGACGACCTTATCGTGACGAGCGACATGGCCGAGCGCAAGGCCAAGATGATTGAGCTTGGTGATGCCTTCATTGCCTTTCCGGGTGGCACGGGCACGCTCGAGGAGATTGCCGAGGTCATGTCTGCGGTATCGTTGGGACACCTAAGTGCTCCGTGCATCCTGTATAACCTGGACGGTTACTACAACGACCTCAAGGCGCTGCTCGGGCATATGATCGATAAGGGCTTATCGAGTCCGCAGCGCCAGCAAGGCATCTACTTTGCCGATGACCTGCACGAGATTGCATCGATTATCGGCAGCTAAGCCTTAGGTCTGTCGCACATGCGGCGCCCAATGGCGCCGTTCGCGGCGTAGATGGTTGGCCCGCCCGCGCTGCGCCGGGCGGTGCAGCGAATGCTCGATCTTGCCCACATAACCTACGCCTGAACGGAG
>CABUDB010000282.1 GCA_902490245.1 uncultured Collinsella sp. | reverse complement strand
CCACCTTTTGTTTTGTGTGTTCACCCGCGACGTTCTTGAATGACTAGTCGTTTAAGAACGTCGCAGGTGACTAGGTGAGAGAGGTGAGCGCATGGCGGATAACGAAGCGCTGTTTACGCCTGAGCTGGTGTTTTTTGATTGGGAGTGTGCGACGCCCGCCGAGGTGTTTGCGCGACTCGAAGGCGAACTTGCCCCACGCGGCTACATCTGCACCGGTTGGCTCGACGCCGTCCGCACGCGCGAGGATGCCTATCCCACGGGCCTTGCCATGCCGGCGGCCAACATCGCCATCCCACACACCGACCCGGGGTTTGTGGCCAAGCCCTATATCGCGGTGGTAAAGCCCGCCGCGCCCGTGACGTTCAATGCTATGGCCGGCATGGGTGCCCCAGTGCCGGCGCAGATCGTCATCAATTTGGGTATTGCCGAGCCGGGCGGCCAGGTCGAGGCCCTGCAAGCGCTCATGAATATCTTTATGGACGCGGACGTCGCAGCCGATGTGCTCGGCCAGACCACGCCCCAAGGCATGGTCGACGCCATCCGCCGCCACTTTTAAAGCCGGCACTTGGGGACTGTCCCTAACTGCCGGCAGAAAAGGAACGTCCCCAAGTGCCAGGGTTGCCCCTTTGTCGCGGGGGCTGCGTTGTGACACAATGGCGTTTGTTCGATTCGTTATGCGAAAGGCCAACTATGGCAAATAAGAAAAAGAACTCCGAGGCCGCGCCGACGCCCGAGCAGCAGGCCCGCGCTGCCTCCAGCTCTCGCAAGAAGCAGCGCAAGACGTACGTGTCTAAGACCGTCAAGATCGTCCTGGTGGTCATCGGCGTGCTGGCGATGCTGCTTTCCGTCTCGGCCATGGCGTGCTCCGGCCTTATGTCGCAGGCAGAGGATACCTCGGGCTACAAGCTTACCGGCGGTGTGGCTGCCACTATCAACGGCACCAACCTCACCGAGGATACCGTGACCAAGCAGATCATGAGCATGCGTACGTCCTACGGTTACACCAAGGATAAGGACTGGGCGCAGTATCTGGTCGACAACGACCTCACGCCCAAGAAGTACCGCAAGCAGCTCATCGACTCCTACACGCAGCAGATTCTGCTTCAACAGGCACAGAAGGAGAACGGCGTGACGGTGTCGGACGAGGAGGTCGAGAAGGCATGGAAGGACGCGTGCAAGAGCGCGGGCGGTGCCAAGACCTTTAAGAAGACCCTTAAGACCTACGGCTATACCGAGGACACCTACAAGGACTCGCTCAAGGAGAGCTTGGCACAGCAAAAGCTCAAGGATGCCGTGGCACCCACCAGCAAGCCCAAGGACAGCGAGATCGTCGATTACATCAACGAGAACCTGTCTAACTACAACGATGCCCGCCGCTCGTCGAATATCCTGATCAAGGTTGATTCCGACGCATCCGACGAGGACAAAGCTGCCGCCAAGGCCAAGGCGCAGGAGTGCCTGGACAAGATTAACTCCGGCGAGCTGAGCTTTGAGGACGCTGTGGAGCAGTACTCCGACGATACCGGCTCCAAGGAGAAGAAGGGCGATGTGGGTTGGGATAAGCTCACCACCTTCGTCGACAGCTACCAGACGGCGCTCGAGGGGCTCAACAAGGGCGATGTGAGCGACGTGGTCGAGTCGACGTATGGCTACCATGTCATCAAGTGCACCGACTACTTCCATGTCGATAGCCAGGTCGATGACATCAAGCAGGTACCCAAGGACATCAAGAAGTATGTTTCCAACGTGGTGAAGACGCAGGCGGCCAGCACTGCATACAGTGAGTGGCTGGAGCAGTACAAGAAGGACGCCGACATCACCGTCAACCCCATGCCCAAGGACGTGCCCTATAACGTGAGTCTGAAGGGCGTCACCAAGAGCTCGACCGACGATTCGTCGACGACTGAGTAATCATGGGGCGGTGCTCGTGCGAGTGCCGCCCACGCTATTGAGGAGGATTTGCAGATGACCAACGAAGAGCTGCAGCAGGAAATGATCGCCGCCATGAAGGCCAAGGACAAGGTTCGCCTGTCTATCATTCGCCAGGTCAAGGCCGAGGTGAAGAATATCGAGGTTAACGAGCGCCGCGACGTGACCGAGGAAGACGTCAACAGCATGATCAAGCGTCTGATTAAGCAGACGAGCGAGACGCTGGAGATGTCCATCAAGGCCGGTACCGACCAGGACCGTACCGACAACCTGACCGAGCAGGTCAAGATTCTGGAGAGCCTGCTGCCCGCGCAGGTTTCGGGTGAGGAGCTCGAGGCTCTGATCGAGCAGGTCATCGCCGAGCTGGGTGCCACGTCCAAGAAGCAGATGGGCCAGGTTATGGGCGCACTCGGCAAGGCCACCGGCGGCAACTTCGACAAACCGGCCGCGGCAAAGATCGTCGGCGCCCGCCTCGCGTAGGGGCCGAGCGGTACACAGTTGAGGCTGAGGGGGCGTGACCATTGCGGTCGCGCCCCTTTTTGCTGGGCTGGGCAATCATTGGGGACAGACTTAAATGAATGCCCAATGAGCGGGCACTCATTTA
>CABUDB010000281.1 GCA_902490245.1 uncultured Collinsella sp. | reverse complement strand
TTTCATGCGGATAGATTGATTTGACAGACGGTGGCGAATACCCACCGCCCGTATTCGTATGAAACAAGGAGTCTCCATGCTCGCATCTCTTCTCTCAAAACCTCAACCTTCGCTGTCCATGCAGGCCAAGCGCCTGGTAGCGATGCGCTTTCTCATCTACACCGGGTTTCAGACCAGCTACTTTATCGGCGTCATCGGAACGCTTACCTATGCGGACGATGCCTCGGTCGTCGCGACATCGCTGGCCGTCCTGTTCATGAACGTTTTCGTGATCCTGGGATCCTTTGCGGGCGGCGCTGCGCTCGACGCATGGGGTCCGCGCCGCCATTTCTTGCTGAGCATCGTCGGCACGCTCGCAACTGGCACGACAATCATCGCCTTTGGTAGCGCGACCGGCGTCGTCCTGCTCGGCGCGGTGTTTCTGGGCTTTACGATGGGATTCGCCCAGCCCATCGCCACATCCTATCCGGCCTACCTCACCAATGACCCCGCCGAGCTGAAAGACATCAACTCCGCCATCGCCATGTTTTCAAATGTGAGTATTATCGTTGGCCCCACTCTGGGCGGCTTTGTCGCGGCGGCTGCGTCGTCGCGCGCGGTGTTTGTGCTCATGATGCTCTTTACCGTGCTGGCGCTCGTCGCCGGCTGGGGCTTTAGGCCGCAGACCAGCCATGTCGCCGGGCATGCGGATGCCGATTCGGCAGAGGAAGGGGAGCGTGCGGGACAAAGCTCCAACCCCAGCACGTCCGCCCGTGCCACCTTCGCAGCCAGCATCAAGACAGTCTTCACCAACAGCGTCCTCGCCCTGCTGTTTTGCATTATCTTTCTTTCGAATTTTGGCTATGGAGCCTTCGACCCGCTCGAGTCGTTCTTCTATCGCGATGTCCTGCATGTCGGCGTTGAGTGGATGGGCTGGCTCTCGTCGGCCTCGGGCGTGGGCGCGGTGCTGGGTGCCGTGCTCGCGCTCCGCTTGCCGCCGCACCTGGTCAACCTTAAAACACTGCTCGTGGTGCTCATGTCCGTGGGCCTGGGAAGTCTGCTCTATGTGGGGACACCGTACGTGGGTGTGGCCCTTGTCGGCCAGGTCGCCCTGGGCATAGCTTGGGGTGTCGTCAACCCGCTCCACAACACCATCGTGCAAACGACGGCGCCGCTCGAGCAGCTCGGTCGCGTGAACTCGGTCATGGGCTTTGGCAATATGTTTGCCGGCGTGGCCCCGCTGGCGATTGCCCCGTGGCTGGCGGCGACGTTTGGCGTGCAGCAGACGCTCATCGGAGCAGGCATGGTCGTGACGGCAGTCCCCGCGGCGTTGTTGCTGCTTGGACGCAATCACTTGGAACGTGCCGTAAAGCAGTAAAAACCATCACAACATTCGATGAAAATCGCGATTTTGCCGAATAACGTCGAATGTTGTGATGGTTTGTGCCCCGGATCCGGCCACCACAAAGGGGACAGGCACCTTTGTGGTGGTTTTTGCTTTGACGGGCCGCCCCTGCGCCTTGGTATACCATGTACGCCGTTCACGACCACACCCCACACCGCCGCACAACCCAGAAAGACCCCCATGGACGCCACCTTCAGCCACATCAAAGCCGTGTTCTGCGATATCGACGGCACGCTGCTCACGAGCCAGCACACGGTGTTCCCGCGCACCGTGGCGGCGATCCGCGCCCTGCGCGAGCGCGGCGTGCTCTTTGGCCTGTGCACCGGGCGCGACGCCCACGCGACCGAGGCCATGTACGAGCTCTGGGGCATCGAAGGCCTGGTGGACGTGCTCGTGGGCTGCGGTGGTGCCGAGGTCATCGACCGCGCGCACGACATCAACGAGCTGAGCTATCCGCTGCCGGGCGAGACCATCGCGCGCATCTGCAAGCACATGGCGGACCTTCCGGCAACGCCCGTCTGCCCCCGAGACGGCGTGTTCTACGTGCCCGAGAGCAACGCGTGCGTCGAGCACCTGTCGCGCGTCGACGGTGTGCCCTACCAGGTGGTCGATTTTGCCGAGTTCTTGCGCGAGCCGCAGCCCAAGGTGATGTTTACTATGGCGCCCGAGGTGATGCCGCAGGTTATCGAGCGGGCGTCGACGCTCGGCGATGACACCGTTAAGGCGGCGGCTCTGCAAACCACGCAGCGGCTCTACGAGTTCATGGATCCGCGCGTGTCCAAGACGCGCGGCCTTGTGCGCGTGGCGGAGCTCAACGACATGGATCTCCAGGACATCTGCGTGTTTGGCGATGCCGATAACGACACCTGCATGGTGGCTGACGCCGGCGTGGGCGTGGCTATGGCAAACGGCAGCGACGCCACCCGCGCCGCCGCCGATTTTGTAACCGCCAGCAACGACAAAGACGGCATCGCGATCTTTATTGAGGAACATCTGCTGTAGCGGGGGGGGAGAACTACCACAAAGGGGGCAGGCGCCTTTGCGGTGGCCTCAGGCGATTTGGGCGAATTGATGCCTAAAATCTTCGCGTAAATTCAAATAACGTCGTTCAAACATCACGCTTCTAACCACCGATGGGTTAAAGATATTCTC
>CABUDB010000280.1 GCA_902490245.1 uncultured Collinsella sp. | reverse complement strand
ATCGGGACGGGTGACTGGAGTTCAGACGTGTGCTCTTCCGATCTGTACCTTCCAGGTTTTGTTTTCGGTACCGGGCCTTTGCGTCGGTATAACGCTGAGCATCCTGCTGCTCTATATCGTCTATCAGGAGCAACTGATCTCTACTGACCCGTTGACTGGACTCAACAACCGCAACCGTTTTGAGACCTATATGCTGTCGCTCTTTTCAAATGTGGATCAGGCCGAAGATGTATATCTGCTTATGATGGACGCTGATGGCTTTAAGCAGATTAACGATCGCTATGGACATGTGGAGGGCGACCATGCTCTTCAGGTTGTTGCGACGGCGCTCAAGGATGTCTGTTCGCCGGCTGGTGGCTTTATCGCACGTTATGGCGGCGACGAGTTCGTGGTGCTCCAAAAGGCGACAGCGGAGCGGGACATCATGCGTCTGTGCGCGGCAATCAACGATGAACTCGCACGCGCCGAGGTGCCGTATCTGTTGCGGATGTCCATCGGCTATGCACGGGTCGGTGATGGTGTCGATACCTGGCAAGATTTGCTTCGCGCCGCCGACGCGGAGCTCTACCGCGTAAAGTACGAGAAGAAGAAAGCTGGCGTCCAGATACGCTAGAAATAGGGGCGCACGCTTGCGTGCATGGTGGCCCTCGGCTCTCCGATGTACTCCATTAAACTAAAGTATGTGAATCCCCTCTGCTAAATAAGGGCAGTTCGCTAGGCCTTTTTAGGCCTGTTGACGATGATGATGCCGCCGCAGACCAACAGCGGGGCAACGATGACGGTAACGGGGCTCGTGCCCGCGCCTTCGCCGAGCAGCAGTGCGCTCAGCAGCACGCCAAAGACGGGGTTCATAAACCCAAAGACCGAAACACGGCTGACGGGGTTGACGGCGAGCAAACGGGACCACAGCGAGTACGCGACGGCGGAAATGAGTGCCATATAAATGATGAGCGCGATGGCGGGGGCGATTTCGGTGGGGGACAGCACGCCGCCCATCGAAAACCCGATGGCGGTAAGGACCAGGCCGCCGACCAAGAACTGCCACCCGGCAAGCAAGACGCCGTCATGCTCGCGCGAGAAGATGCCAATGAGGCAGGTTGACAGGGCACCCGCGATGGTGGAGGCCAGGATAAAGCCCTCGCCGTCGAGCGAAAAGCCAAAGGTACCGTCCGCGCCCGAAAGGTTGACGAGCGCGACGCCGGCAAAGCCCAGTACGCAGCCAAGTACCTTGGCCGCATCGAGCTTTTCGGTGCGAAACGCCAGGGCGGCAAAGAGGATGGCCAAGAAGTTGGCGCTGGACTCGATGATGGAGCTTGACATGGCACTGGCGCGCGAGAGTCCCAGATAGAAAAAGAAGTACTGCCCGATAGTCTGGAAGAGTGACAGGATGCAGATGGGCTTGATATCGCGTACCTGTGGGACGAGCGGGCGGCGCTGAGCTGTGCTCATGCCGACGATAACCAGGATGCCGGCAAGCGTGAAACGCAAACCTGCAAAGAGTAGCTGCGAGGCGCTATCGTGCGCCGGGATCCCAAAGAGTGCGTAGCCGATCTTGATGCAGGGAAAGGCCGATCCCCAGAGTGCACAGCAAACAAGACAGCCCAGGATAAGTCCGGGCAGGGTGGCGAGATGCGGCTTTCGGCTTTCCATGATGTCCTTCTCCTATACGCGCAAAGCAAAAAAGAACCCGCCACCGGGCGTGCCGGTGGCGGGTGTTGTTACCCGAGGGGATTGTACCCGATGGGAAAGCTTTAAGCGAAGTAGGCTACGCCGCTCTCAAAGATCGGCATGAACTTATCGCCGGGGACATGCTCGGGCACGTTGCGGTACAGGTTGTCGCCGCGACGCTCGGCATGGCCCATCTTGCCCAGGACGCGGCCGTCGGGGCTCGTGATGCCCTCGATGGCGAGTGCGGAGCCGTTGGGGTTGACGGAAAGGTCCATGCTGGGCTTGCCGTCCTCGCCCACGTACTGCGTGGCGACCTGGCCGTTGGCGATCAGCTGGGCGAGCACCTCGTCGTTGGCGACAAAGCGGCCCTCGCCGTGGCTGATGGCGACGGTGTAGGGGTCGTCGAGGCTGCACTGCGACAGCCACGGGGACAGGTTGGACGAGATGCGGGTGCGCACCAGGCGGCTCTGATGGCGACCGATGGTGTTGAACGTCAGCGTGGGCGCATCGGGCGTGGCGTCGACGATGTCACCGTAGGGCACCAGGCCGAGCTTGACCAGGGCCTGGAAGCCGTTGCAGATGCCCAGCATCAGGCCGTCGCGGGCCTTGAGCAGGTCGCGGACTGCCTCGGTGACCTCGGGAGCGCGGAAGAACGCCGTGATGAATTTGGCGGAGCCGTCGGGCTCGTCACCGCCCGAGAAGCCGCCGGGGATCATGACGATCTGGCTTTGGCGGATGCGACGGGCAAGCTCGTGGGTGCTCTCGGCGACGGCCTCGGGCGTGAGGTTGTTTATCACGAAGGTGTCGGCCTCGGCACCGGCGGCGCGGAAGGCGCGGGCGCTGTCGTACTCGCAGTTGTTGCCGGGGAACA
>CABUDB010000279.1 GCA_902490245.1 uncultured Collinsella sp. | reverse complement strand
GCTCTTGCTACTATCGGTCATGGATGGCTCCTGGTTAGCATGAAAATCTAGCTTGATTTGCAATGCCTTAGTATACGGGCATTTTCAATTACAAGATACACCTTGCCGTTTCAAGTGTTGATGGTAAACTTTCACTTACCGTTTACGGTTATGAAAGAACCTTTCACCGGAGATTTGCACCTTAGCTCTTCTCACGCGGACGGTAGGTTGGTATCTTTCAGTTGTGGAAAAACGCGCATCGAAGCGCGTGTAGGGGAGCGCCCGCGGGCGCTGTACTCAAGAAGGAGGGACACATGGCTAAGTTTGACATCATCGCCGCGACCGGTTGCCCGACCGGCATTGCGCACACCTTCATGGCTAAGGAGGCGCTGGAGAAGGCAGCTGCCGAGCGCGGTCTGACCATTAAGGTCGAGACTCATGGCCAGGTCGGTGTCGAGAACGAGCTCACCAAGAGTGAGATCGCTGGTGCCAAGGCCGTCGTCGTCGCAGCCGACAAGGATGTCCAGGCTGAGCGTTTCGCCGGTAAGCCCATGGTTTCCGTTGGTGTTTCCAAGGCCCTGTCCGTTGAGGCCGCCGGTAAGCTGATTGACCGCGCGCTCGCCGCCAAGGGTGACGACACGGTTGCAGCTGCTGCCGAGATCGAGGATGAGGTCGAGGAGAAGGAGTCCATCGGCCACATCATCTACAAGCACCTCATGAACGGCGTCAGCCATATGCTGGTCTTCGTCGTTGCCGGTGGTGTTCTGACCGCTGTCTCGTTCCTGTGGGGCATTACGTCCTTCGATTCGACGGCGTCTGACTACAACAGCTTTGCTGCGATGCTCAAGATCATCGGCGGCATCGCCATGAACCTCATGGTTCCGGTGCTTTCCGCCTACATCGCCGAATCCATCGGCAAGCGCCCGGCGCTCGTCCCCGGTTTTGTTGCCGGTATGATCGCCATCCAGGGCCTGCCTGTTAACGCCGAGACCGGCATGATCGACGCCGGTGGCGCCGGCGTGGGCTTCGGCTTCCTGGGCGGCATCGTCGGTGGCTTCCTCGCCGGTTATGTCATCCTGCTGCTCGAGAAGGTCTTTGCCGGTCTGCCCAAGAACCTGGACGGTCTCAAGGCTATCTTCCTGTACCCGCTGTTCTCGACGGCTATCGTCGGCCTGGTCATGCTCGGCATTTCCGGCCCCATGGCTGCCATCAACACCGCCATGATGGACTTCCTCAAGGGTCTGTCCGCCTCTGGCGCCGTTGTCCTGGGTCTTGCTATTGGCTGCATGTGCGCCTTTGACATGGGTGGCCCGGTCAACAAGGCTGCTTATGTCACCGGTACCGCTATGCTCACCGAGGCTCTGGCCGCCGGTGTTGGCACCGATACCTACAACTTCGGCACCAACTTCATGGCTGCCGTCTCCGCCGCCTGCATCGTTCCGCCGTTGATCACCACCTTCGCCGTCGTTGTCGGCAAGAAGTACTTCAGCCAGGAGGATCACGACGCCGGTGTCGTCAACCTCATCCTTGGTTGCACCCACATCACCGAGGGCGCCATTCCGTTCATGACCAAGAACATCTGGCCTGTCATGCCCATCATGATGCTCAGTTCCTCTATCGCTTCGATTCTGACCATTATGTTCAACGTTCACGATCCGGCGCCCCACGGTGGCTTCCTGGTCCTGCCCGTTGTCGAGAACGGTCCGCTTTGGGTCCTCGCGATCCTCATCGGCGCTGTGGTCGGTGGCATCCTGTTCGTGGCCTTCAAGAAGTACGACTTCGAGAAGAACCAGAAGGCCGCTCCTGCAGCCAAGCCCGTTGAGGCCCCCAAGGCCGCTGCCGTCGAGGCCCCCAAGGCCGAGGCTGCCGACTTCGTGAAGGTCGAGAATGTCTTTGTCGCCGAGGACTTCGCTTCTCGTGACGAGGCTCTGAGCTTCGTTTCCAACCAGGCCGTCAAGGCCGGTATCGCAAGCGACGCCGACGCCGTGATGAACGCCTTCCTGGCCCGCGAGGCCGAGGGCACCACGGGCATGATGGAGGGCTTCGCCATCCCGCATGCCAAGTCCGACGCCATTACCGAGGCTGCCGTCATCGTCGTCAAGGACGAGTCCGGCGTGACCGGTTGGGACACCATGGACGGCGCTCCCGTCAACGTGGCTATCGCCCTGCTCATCCCCGGTGCCCAGGCCGGTACCACGCACCTCAAGATCCTGTCCAAGGTTGCCGAGGCGCTCATGGACGAGGACTTCCGTGCCACCGTCAAGGGTTCCACCGACGCCGTCGAGATCGCCAAGACGATCAACGCCCGTCTGGTCTAATCCCGCAACACGCGAATACCATCGCCCCCTGTAACAAAGGCGAGGACTCCACTCGGAGCCCCCGCCTTTTTTCATTCCCTTCTGTAAGGTGCGGTGAAATAGGGATTGTTTAAACGTTTCAACCGCAAAATCAGTCCCCATTTCACCGCAACTTACAGAAGGACATAGAGGGAACTGCCCATTGAGTCTTTGTCGCGAACAGATCCTCAGCCAGAATTCCGTTCCGCCGATATTGCTTTGGACCG
>CABUDB010000278.1 GCA_902490245.1 uncultured Collinsella sp. | reverse complement strand
GGAGACGACAGAAGGTGTTTTCTCAGATATTTATGCGTGGGGTCGGTGGAGACGATGGTGGTAAAGATGTTCGCTATTATTGGTTCGATTTGGTAAATAGTGGACATATGTACCGTATATAGGCTCACTGTGCGATAATTTGCGCAGCAATGAGTAAGGAGCCTCATATGAGTGATTTTGTCCTGACCTGTGAATCCGCCGCCGATCGAACTCGGGAGTTCTTTGAATCGCGCAATATCCCTGTCGTGTGTTTTCATTACGAGATCGACGATGTTGTCTATACGGACGATCTGTATCAGTCGATTACGCCGGACGAGTTTTTTGCCCAGATATCCGCGGGCGCCATGCCCAAGACGTCTCAGGTGAGCGTGGGTGAGTACGAGGAGTTTTGGGAGCCGCTTGTTGCCGAGGGTAAAGACGTGCTGCACCTGACGTTGTCGTCGGGTATTTCGGGTACGTATGGCTCGGCTTGCGTTGCGGCGCAGATGCTCGCCGATCGCTATCCCCAGGGCGGTAAGGTGCGCGTCATCGATTCGCTGGCGGCGTCTTCGGGCTTTGGCCTGCTGGCGGAATGTGCCGCCGACGTGCGCGATAGCGGGGCTTCACTCGACGAGACGGCTGCCTGGATCGAGGAGCACAAGCTCAACCTGCACCACTGGTTCTTCTCGACCGATCTGTCGAGCTACCTGCGCGGCGGTCGCATTTCGGCTGCGAGCGCGATCATCGGCACGGCGCTTAAGATTTGCCCGCTTATGACGGTCGATTGCGAAGGTGGGCTGTCGCCACGTGAGAAGATTCGCACTAAGAAGCGCGCGATTTCCGAGATGGCTAAGACCATGATGGCACACGTGCAGGACGGTGCGGATTATTCGGGTAAGTGCATCATGTCGCACTCGGCGTGCCGCGAGGATGCCGAAGCAGTTGCGGCGCTGATCGAGGAACAGATTCCGCAGCTTAAAGGCAAGATTGAGATCAATAACATCGGTACTCTGATTGGCTCGCATACCGGACCTGGTACGGTGGCGCTCTTCTTTATGGGCGACAAGCGCGTGGATTAGTTTGCCCCATCACATCGCTGCATGATTGCTCAAACGAAAACGGCCCGCCTCACGTTTGTGTGAACTGCCTCCCATTTCTTGGACATGAGAAATGGGAGGCTTTCTTTATGCGCGTTGATTTGAGAGTGAGGCATGATGTCGAGGCCAGGAAGGCGGCCATAGGGCTCTTCGAGCTCGGGCACGGGTATAAATCTGCCGCGATTGCCCTTTCGCTTCCCGCGGAAGCCGTGAGAAGATGGCAGGAGATATACCGCGCATTCGGGAGCGAGGTGCTGCTGCGCATGGACGGAAAGCAGGGCAGGTACACATACGAGCAGAAGGTCGCCGCCGCCTCCGCCGTCGTCGACGGCGGCATGACGAAGACCGAGGCGATGGCGGCGTTCGGCATAATGTCGATGTCGCCGCTCAAGAAGTGGTGCGCGCTATACCGCCGGGGCGGCGCGGAGGCCCTGCGCCCGAGGCCCAAGGGCCGGCCGAAGGGTTCCAAGGCGAGGCCGCGGACCCGCGAGGAGGAGCTCGAGGAGCGGTGCCGTAGGCTCGAGGCCGAGGTGGCCTACCTAAAAAAATTACGCGCCCTGGTCGAGAGGGACGGGCTCTGACCAGGGCGAAGGCCGAAGCGGTCGCGGCCCTGCGCGCCGAGGGGCACGCGCTCGGGCACCTGCTCGCATGCGCCGAGCTCAAGCGGTCGACCTACTACTACGCCCTCGCGCACCCGCCGAGGCCCACGCGCCCCGAGCTCTGGGAGGCGGCCGCCGAGATCTTCTCGCGCACCGCCAACGGCTGCGGGCACCGGCAGATAGCGATGTGCCTCAGGGCGGAAGAGGGGGCCGTGATAGCCGACAAGACCGTGCTCAAGATGATGCGCGAGATGGGGATTCGCTGCGGTATCAGACGCGAGACGGCCTACCACAGGTACAACTCGTACAGGGGCGTCGTCGGCAGGACGTTCGAGAACGTGATCGCGAGGGATTTCGACGCCGGGGCCCCGTGGCGGAAGCTGGGAACGGACGTCACCGAGTTCAAGGTGGCGGGCGGCAAGGCCTACTGGGCCCCGACGCTGGACTTCTGCACCAAGGAGATCGTGGCGAGCGACATATCGACCACGCCCGACATGGCCCAGCAGGTCAGGATGCTCGACGAGCTGCTGTCCAAGATCCCCGAGGGCGCCGCCCCGACCATGCACTCGGACCGGGGCTGGCAGTACCAGCACGCCTCGTACACATCCAGGCTCGAGGCCGCCGGCATCGTCCAGAGCATGTCCAGGAAGGCGAACTGCATCGACAACGCCGCCACCGAGCAGCTCTTCGGCCACGTCAAGGACGAGTTCTACCGGGGCCGCGAGTGGGAGACGTTCGAGGATTTCAAACGCGACCTGGAGGAATACATAGTCCACTGGAACACGAGCCGGAGGCAGGTAAGATTGAAGGGCCTGACCCCGGAGGAGTTCCGGGATCAGGCCCTCGCGGCCTAGTCGCTATTTAGGGCGTCCAAGATTTGGGACGCAGTTCA
>CABUDB010000277.1 GCA_902490245.1 uncultured Collinsella sp. | reverse complement strand
CTGTACTCGTTCCTAGCAGGGTTTGGGGCAGGCACGCCCCAACAAGAAGCTGTCCTAAAGGGGCAAGAATGGGGACTGCGGATGATTTCTTGGACCGTTACGCGGCCCTTCCCAGCGCGGAGCGGAACTCAGCCGGCGTGCGGCCGCCGAGCGCGTCGCTGCGCCTCTCCGCATTGTAGCGGCCGATCCAGCCCCGAGCTCCTCGATGAAGCGGGCGGGGGTCCAGCCCGACCAGTCCCTGCCATGCCAGAACTCCCTCTTGAGCAGGCCGAGGAACCCCTCCATCGCGGCGTTGTCCGGGCTGCAGCCCTTGGCGGACTGGATTGGCTACACTGATGTGGACAATTCCGGGAGGGGCGCAAGAGACGGGAAGGCCGTGTGCGCGTTCCTGCGCGAGGGCCGCGGGGAGGGGCTGCCTGGGTACGGCGCCTGTCAACTCGGTCTACGTCTTTGGTGACCGGGTCGTACTCAATATCAACTTCACGGATGATGCCAAAACGGTCACCCGTGAGGAAGTGTTGGGTTCGAGTGCTATGGACAATGTTCCAGCATGCTGGGATCGAACTCGCTAGCCGGAATCACACGGTACCCGTGACGCAGCAGCAGATCGACAAAAACACCGTTGCCCGCGGTGAGCGTACCGCTAAAGGTGCCATCGTAGACGCGACCCGCACCGCACGAGGGGCTACGGTCCTGTAAGACGCACGCAGCGATCTCGGACGGGCCGCCAAAGTGCTCGCACATATCGAGCGCACGCTGGGCACCTAGGCGAAACTCGCGATCGACCGAGGCACCCTCGCAGGTACGGACCTCACCGTCCACAATCTCGGATGGCTTGCGCGGCGTAGGCAGACCGCCAAAAACCTCGGGGCACATCAGCAGGACCTCGGTCCCCGTACGCTCGCAAGCCTCGACCAGCTTGCGATGGTAATTGTCAAGTCCGTTATACTTGCAGCTCTCGCCCATCAAGCAGGCACTCACCACGATCTTCATTTGCATCTCCCTCAAGCAGAACGCCCCATTTGAGATAGACACTCAAATGGGGCGTTCGACACTGCGCAGGCAGCCTTACTGCTGCTTTGGCATCAGCGGATTCTCGCGCGTAAGAAGATTCATAAACTCCTCGCCCGTGATCGTCTCCTTCTTGTACAGATAACGAGCCAGCTCATGGAGCTTGAACTTGTTCTCCTTGAGAATCTGCAGGGCGCGGTCGTGCGCATCCTCGATCAGCTTGGCGACAATCGCGTCCACGCGCTCGGCCGTACCGGGGGCGCAGGTGAGCGACGTGTCCTGATTGAGATACGCGTTCTGCACGGTACCGAGCGCCATCATGCCAAACTCTTCGGACATACCAAAGCGCGTCACCATGTTGCGGGCGAGCTTGGTGGCCTGCTCGATATCGTTGGCCGCGCCGGTCGTCATCTCACCAAAGATGAGCTCCTCGGCAGCACGGCCACCGCAATAGACGGCGAGCTTGTCCAGGACCTCCTGACGTGTGGTCAGGAAGCGCTCATCCTCCTCGACCTGCATGGTGTAGCCAAGAGCGCCGCTCGTGCGCGGCACGATAGTGATCTTCGTGACCGGCGCAGAACCCTTCTGGCGAGCGGCAACGATGGCGTGGCCGATCTCGTGGTAGGAAACGACCTGCTTCTCGTGGTCGGACAGCACCGTGGACTTGCGCTGCTGACCGGCGATGACGACCTCCACCGACTCCTCAAAATCGTCCTGCGTGGCGCGCTTGCGGCCTTCGCGAACGGCGCGCAGGGCGCCCTCGTTGATGATGTTGGCCAGGTCGGCGCCCGAGGCACCGGGCGTGGCGCGGGCGATCGCAGTCAGGTCGATCGGGGGCTGCGTCTTCACGCTCTTGGCATGGAGCTCAAGGATGTTCTTGCGGCCGGTCAGGTCGGGCAGCTCAACGGGGATGCGGCGATCAAAACGGCCGGGGCGCAACAGGGCCGGGTCAAGGCTGTCGGGTCGGTTGGTAGCAGCGAGAACGACGATACCCTTGTGGTTATCGAAGCCGTCCATCTCGGTCAGCAGCTGGTTGAGCGTCTGCTCGCGCTCGTCGTTGCCACTAAAGCCGCCACCATCGCGCTTCTTGCCGATGGTATCGATCTCATCGATAAAGACGATGCACGGGGCCTTTTCCTTGGCCTGCTTAAACAGATCGCGAACCTTAGCGGCGCCACGGCCAACGAACATCTCAACAAACTCAGAACCAGAAATACTAAAGAACGGCACGCCCGCCTCGCCGGCAACAGCCTTGGCAAGCAGGGTTTTACCGGTACCCGGAGGGCCAACAAGGAGAGCACCGCGCGGCAGCTTGGCGCCGATCTCCTCGTAGCGCTGCGGCTTCTCCAGAAAGTCGACGACCTCCTTGAGGGACTCCTTGGCCTCTTCCTGGCCGGCGACATCCTTAAAGGTCACGCCCACGTCCTTGGAGGCGATCACGCGCGCACCGGACTTGCCCAGTCCACCGCCGCCAAAACCACCGCCGCCAAAGTTCATCGATGGACCGTCATCACCCATGGCCTTTTTCATGCGGCGGTTGAGCCACCAACCGATGAGGA
>CABUDB010000276.1 GCA_902490245.1 uncultured Collinsella sp. | reverse complement strand
GTAAAGGGCGGCTCGCCCGGCTTGCGGCCATCCAAATGGCGCGAGTAGTTCTCGATGCCGTTACAAAAACCCATTGTCTCGAGCATCTCAAGATCATAATCGGTGCGCTGCTGCAGACGCTGCGCCTCGAGCAACTTGTCGGTCGCTTTGAGCTCTGCCACACGCTTCTCGCACTCTTCGCTGATCGATTTAAGAGCCGCCTTGACCTTGGGTTTCTCGGTCACGTAGTGCGATGCCGGCCACACGGGAATAGCCTCGTACTCACGAAGCATCTCACCGGTGACCTCATCGATCTCGGCAATCAGCTCGACCTCGTCGCCAAAGAACTCAAACCGCAACGGATGCTCGGCATAGGGCGGATACACGTCGACGACATCGCCGCGCACGCGGAACGTGCCGCGTGCCAGGTCATAGTCATTGCGATCATATTGAATGTCAATAAGTGCATGGATAAAGTCATCGCGCTCGAGCGGCACCTTCTTGTCGACGTTCGGAGCTAGGCCCGCATAGTCCTCAGGAGAGCCAATGCCATAGATACACGAGACCGATGCGACGACGATCACATCGCGTCGAGAGAGCAGCGATGCGGTCGCCTGATGTCGCAGCATCTCGACCTCTTCGTTAATCGAGGAGTCTTTCTCGATATATGTATCGCTTTGCGGCACATACGCCTCGGGCTGATAGTAGTCGTAGTACGAAACGAAGTAGACCACAGCGTTGTTGGGAAAGAACTCTTTGAGCTCGCTCGCAAGCTGAGCAGCGAGCGTTTTATTGGGAGCCATGACCAGCGTCGGCTTTCCCAGGGCCTCAATAGTCTTTGCCATCGTAAAAGTCTTGCCCGAACCAGTCACGCCCAGCAAAACCTGATAGCGGTCTCCGTCCCTCACACCCTGCACAAGCGACTCAATGGCCTTGGGCTGGGAGCCGGCCGGCTCATAAGGAGACACGACCTTAAAAGGCACGTCAGAGCCTTCAACGCCAAAGCGCTTAAGTTCACCACCAACGCGTTCTACTTCAAATTCCGCCATGGATACTCCTAACTCATATATCTGCAGTATACGCAGGCGGCAGGCATAGTCCTATACGAACCGATCGGGATAGAGGGTCTTGTAGCGAACCCAGGCATTATTGACACGAATCAGATACGCCTGCGTCTCGGGAAAGGTGATTGCATTATGAAGCGACGTACTCTGCTGCGCCCATCCGTCGACATTGCCCATGCCGGCGTTATAGGCGGCAATGGCACTGTCAGTCGACCCGTTAAAATACGCTAGAAGATACGAAAGATACGCACAGCCAAACTCGATATTCGTAGCCGGATCGTTAAGGTTGTCGGCCGAATACTCGCCACCGTCGACAAGGCCCTTGGCGATCATATCCTGGGCAGTCTCGGGCATCAGCTGCATCAATCCCTGAGCACCCTGATTCGACTCGGCCTCGGAATCCCAATTCGATTCAGACTTAATGACAGCGCACACCAAATACGGATCCAGATTATGCGAAATACTGGATTGCTTTACATAGGCCTCGTAGTCAATCGGATACAAAGGCTTAAAGAAGGCGGCAGGAGCATACGAGTAGACGAGCGAAATAAGGCCGAAGACGAACACAACGGCAAGTGACGCCACGCGATACCACGTAAAGAAACGTGTCTTAGACATCGGCCTCCTCCTTATCCGCTACATCCCCGAAGCCATGGCGCGCAAGCCATGCGTCCAGTTGATCAAAGAGCGAATTATCGCCTGCCGCATTATCGATCACCGTCGTAGCGAGATTGCAAAGCGAAGCCTCATCAGGTTGGCATGCAGAGCGAGCATCAAAATCAGAGGACTCCATACCACGATGAATGGCACGCTCGCGACGAATTGCTAAAGGAGCGCTGATAACCAGAATTTCATCAGCCAGGCCAAAAGCATCCTCAAAACCAGTCGGAGCAGAAACCTCGACAACCGCAAAGGGATAACGGGGGGACGAAACCGTGCAGCAAACCGGATCGAGAATTCTCAGCGAGAGTTGTTCAATGAGAACGGGATGGACAATACCGTTGAGCCGTGCGACCGTATCTGGAGAAACGAAGGCTCGAGAAGCGAGGATGTTGCGACGAATGCCGCCTTCCTCATCCAATATGTCCCAGCCGAATTCTTCAGCGAGAGCATTAACAATATCGGAGCCCGGCACATACAGCGATTTGGCAAGCTCATCCAGATCGATAAGCATGGCGCCATGAGATTCGAGATAGCGACAGGCAGTCGACTTACCCGAAGCAATATTGCCCAAGACAAAAACGGTAAACATCAAGTCCTCCCTAACGCCAATGGGAGTTATTATCGCGCAAATACAAAAGAAGGACTCAAAATACAGCCAAACAGTAAGACAAGCTAAAAGAAGGCGAGTTCTTGTATTACAGCTCTTTATAAAACGCAAAGAAGGGGGAGGCCGCGAGGCCTCCCCCTTCTTCAAGTCATCAGACGGCTCGGTGCCGTCCACCGGTCAGCGGCGCCCTGGCCTCCCACGGGCTGGCCCCGCAGTACTCTCGGCGCGATGGGGCTTAGCTTCCGGGTTCGGAACGGGACCG
>CABUDB010000275.1 GCA_902490245.1 uncultured Collinsella sp. | reverse complement strand
CGTACTCATCATCAGCATCGCCCTTATCTCCATCGGCTTCCTGTTCTAGCAATCGCTGGCAGCAACCGGCAAATGCAAAAGGCCTCGGCTCGCACCAAACGAGCCGAGGCCTTTACTGTTTTCCCAGATAAAACCTGCCAAAATAAACCTGTCCCTTTTTGGCAGGTCGAGGGTTATAGGCGGTAGAGGGCGCCGCTGCGGATGATGGACTCGCGTACCAGGACATCCATCGCATCAAGGGTGATCTCGGGCATCTCACGATACTTCTGCAGCACCGAAAGCTCCGTGCAGGCCAGGATGACGCGGTCGCAGCCGCTACGGGCGAACTCCCACATCACGCGGTCGAACTTATCCATATCGGGCTCGCGCCCGGCCTTCACATCATCGTAGATGAGCGACATCACGTCGGCCTGACGCTTCTCACTGGGATAGACGACCTCAACGCCCGCGGTCTCGCATTCGCGCCCATAGACGCCGGCGCCCACGGTACCGTCGGTGCCCATAATGCCGATCTTGCGCACCGGCTCGGCCGGCATGCTCAGGTTTGGATCGAACTCGCACTCCCCCATCACCGCGCCGGCCAGAGCATAGCGCACCGACTCGCGCGGCATGTGGATAATCGGCACCTTGGTAAACGACTGGATCTGGTCGTAGAAGTAGTGTGACGTGTTGCAGGGAATCGCTATGTGCGCGCAGCCCAGCGACTCGAGTGCCTGGGCACACTCCTTCATGGTCGCCAGCAGCTCGGTATGCTCACCGGTCTTGATGGCCAGCGTGCGGTCGGGCATGGTCGACTTGGAAAGCACCACCATGTCGATATGCTCCTGGTCGCACGTAGCCGCCGTATGGCGTACTACCTGGTCGTAGTAATACGACGTGGCCTCGGCGCCCATGCCGCCAATAACTCCCAGCTTTTCCATCGCCGCCTCCTTGGTGACGCCCACGCAATTGCGCGTTTCATACCCGCGCCCGCCCGATACATACCGGACGGGCGCTACGCTCGTCTACTTGTAATACGTCTTGAACAGCTTATAGTGACGCAGCTTGGTGTGCCACATTCGCAACCAGCGGTTAAAGATAAAGTCTCCCTTCATAAACGAGGGATCGGCCCCCTTGCCCTCCTTGGCAAGACGATGCACCTTCGCGCGCAGCTCGGGAGCCTTGACGTACTTGTCGACGACGCCCATGGGAACGACCATCCACAGCGCCTCGTCCTGCGCCGTCACAAATTCCGGCTCAAACGGGCGGCTATAGACGTACTCATCCACCACGTACTTGGCAACGTTAAAGCCGCTGTTGGTTACGTAGTAGTTGCTGCGGCCCTGACGGGTGTTAAAGTCAAAGAACTTAAACGAGCCATCGCGCTCGTCATACTTGACGTCAAAGTTGGAATAGCCCACAAAGTGAAGGTCCTCGAGCAGCTTGCGCACGCCACTCATAAGCTCATCATTGGGCTCGGTGATGATGCAGGCGTGATTACCGACGCCATGGGGCTGATGCTCCTCGAGCAGCACGTGACCCAGGCACATCATGCGAACCTTGCCGTTGCGATCAGAATAGCTGGTGAGCACGCGCATGTACTCGTCGTTGCCGGGCACGCGATCCTGCAAAATCAGGTCATCGGTGTAGCCACTGGCATAGGAATCGCGGATAACCTGCTCCAACTCGGCGCGGTCGGCAATCTCATAAGCCTTCTTCTGACCCTCGAACTCATGCTGCCACCACATGATGCCGTCGGAAGGCTTCAGGATCATCGGGTAGGGGAAGTCAATCTGGTCGAGCACCTCGGCAGGTGCCTCTCCTTGCGTGTTGAGCATCTGCGCAGTAAAGGTAAACGTATGCGGATAGGGCACACCGTGCTTCTCGCACAGCTCGTAGAAGATCTCCTTCTTCTGGCACTGCTCAAGCATGCTATAGGGCGCGTAAGGCGCAACGATGTTATCCGCCAGCTCGTTGGCATCCTTGGCCTGGGCCACCAGGGCAACATAGTTATCGCCGCAGCCCATCAGGACAATCGTCTTGTCGGCATGCGCCCGAGCGATACCGTTGACGGTCTTAAGCATCACGGGCATGGTGTCGATATCCACGTTAGGCGTGTAGTCGATAATCTGGCTGCGATACGCAGGGCCCGTCTGATACTTGCCAAAGACCAGGCTCTTGACCTGATACTCCTCGTAGAAGGCGCGCGCCACCGAATACGCGTTGATGTCGCCGCCGAGCAGCACGGGAATAAACTCGCGCTCTGTAAACTGCAATGCCATGGAAACTTCCTATCATGAACTGCCCACACGACGGGCGGTCTTTGTGCAACTGATTTATTCTAGCGTGCCGAGCCGCCGGCACCCAAAGCTCCACCGTATCTATGGCAATCGGCGTAATTATCCAGCACGAAGGCGGCAATCACCGGTGTACGACAACGGGGCAATGAACCCACCGTTGTTGTAGGATTCAACATGTTGCCCGCCCCGTCGAAAGGTGCACCGTGCCCCAGGCTCATCCGATCAACAGCCCCATCATTGACGCCGCAAAGCGCGAGCTTGCGGATCGTGCCCAGACGGCAGCTCCCCTACGCACCGCAAACGATGC
>CABUDB010000274.1 GCA_902490245.1 uncultured Collinsella sp. | reverse complement strand
CGAATCATAGAACTATCGCCGTCCCTTCGATTCGTGCAGCCTTGGACCTTTCGCATCTAGTCACCAAGGCAACACGCTGCCGCGTCATGATGGGATCTAACGTGAGCGATACAAAGCTAAAGCCAACGGCTAAAAAGCCCGCAACCCGTAAAGCCGCCCCGCACGCACCGGAGCTCACCAAGGACGATGTCTATCTATTTGGCATCGGCACGTGGGAGCGCAGCTGGGAAAAGATGGGCGCGCACCCCGACACGCAGAACCGTACGCGCGGCTGGCGCTTTTGCGTTTGGGCGCCCGATGTAAAGAGCGTGCATGTCATTGGCGAATTTAACGACTGGGATGAGGAAGCCAACCCTCTGGTGCCCGTGCATACGAGCGCTATTTGGGAAGGCTTTATTCCTGGCGCCGAGCAGGGCCAGCTCTATAAATACCTTATCGAGACCAACGAGGGCGAAAAGCTCTACAAGGCCGATCCGTATGCCTTTAAGGCCGAGTGCCCTCCGGGAACGGCGAGCGTGCTGTGGACCCTCGATGGCTACAAGTGGAACGACGCCGCATGGCTCAAGCGCCGCGCTGGCCACAATCACATGTCACAGCCGTTGAACATCTACGAGGTGCATATTGGCTCGTGGAAGCGCCACGGCGATGCGCCGCAGGGCAAGCCGGACGAGTACGGCAATTACCCCGGTCCCATGGATCCCTTCCCCGCGCAGCGTGGCGAGTTCTACACCTACGACGACCTGTCGGTGGAGCTCGTGGACTACGTGCGCGACATGGGCTACACGCATATCGAGGTCATGCCGCTCATGGAGCATCCCTTCGATGGCTCCTGGGGCTACCAGACGACCGGTTACTACGCCGCCACGTCGCGCTACGGCAACCCGCAGCAGCTCATGCACTTTATCGATGCGTGTCACGAGGCGGGCATCGGCGTGATCATGGACTGGGTGCCCGGCGGTTTTTGCGCCGACGCCCACGGCCTTGCCACCTTTAACGGCCATATGCTGTTTGAGCACGAGATTCACCCCAACTGGGGCACGCACAAGTTCGACTTCGCCCGCGGCGAGGTCCGCTCCTTCCTTGTCTCCAACGTGCTGTACTGGCTCGAGAACTTCCACGTGGACGGCATTCGCATGGACGGCGTGTCCAGCATGCTATACCTCAACTTTGGCATCGACGATCCCGGCCAAAAGAAGTTCAACAAGTACGGTACCGAGGAGGACCTGGATGCCAGCGCGTTTATCCGCCAGGTCAACTGCGCTGTTGAGGCTCACTACCCTGACGTGATGATGATGGCCGAGGAGTCCACCGCGTGGCCGCTCGTGACCTATCCGCCGCAGGACGGCGGCCTGGGCTTCCACTACAAGTGGGACATGGGCTGGATGAACGACACCCTGCACTACATGCAGACCGATTTTCCGTGGCGCCCCGGCAACCACGGCCTGCTCACGTTCTCCATCATGTATGCCTTTACCGAGAACTTCATTTGCCCGTTGAGCCACGATGAGGTCGTGCACGGCAAGTGCTCGCTGATCGGCCGCATGCCGGGCGACTGGTGGCGCCAGTTTGCCGGCCTGCGCACGCTGGCCTTCTACCAGATGACGCACCCCGGCGCCAAGCTCAACTTTATGGGCAACGAGATCGGCCAGTTTATTGAGTGGCGCTATTACGAGTCCATCCAGTGGTTCCTGACCGAGGAGTATGAGACCCACCGTCATCATCAGGCGTTTATCAAGGCGCTCAACCACCTGTACACCGCCGAGCCCGCCCTGTACGAGCGCGGCTACAACGACGACGGCTTTACCTGGATCGACGCGGACAACTCCAAGCAGTCCATCGTGAGCTTTGTGCGCCAGGGCGAGGACGTCGATGACGACCTGGTGATCCTGATCAACTTTGACCCGGCGAGCTACGAGAGCTTCCGCGTGGGCGTGCCGCGCGAGGGCGACTGGGAGGTCATCTTTGATTCCGACCGTCCAGAGTTCGGTGGCAGCGGCTATGCCGGCGAGGAACCCTACACCTGCTCGAGCGAGCCCTATCCCTGGAACGGGCAGATGGACTCCATTGAGATTAAGGTGCCCGGCCTGGCAGGCGTAGTGCTTAAGCGCCGCGGCCCCAGCAGCTACAAGCCGCCCGTGGTTGAGGAGCCCAAGAAGGCGACGCGTAAGCGCTCGTCCTCGGTAAAGCCCAAGGCCGCGGCTGCTAAGAAGGCTCCAGCTAAGGCGAAGGCTACCAAGCCCGCTGCCAAGGCTTCGGCCAAGTCCACCACGACCAAGAAGGCGGCCACCAAAAAGGCTGCTCCCAAGGCTAAGGCAGGTGCCGTTAAAGCATCTGCCAAGAAAGCGTAACAAAGCCGTTACAGCTGTAATTACCCGCTCCACAGGGGCGTAGGATACAAGTCATAACCGTTCCGGGAGAAACATCCCCGGGGGAAAGGAACGTATGAATAAGATCTTCGACAACAAGCAGGAGTTTACCGAGCTCTATCGCGATGCCGTCATGAGCATCAGCGGCAAGAGCGTCGAGGCCGCCAGCGACCTCCTTTTTGCGACAGCTGGTAGAGAATCAACAGTGCCAACTGCGTCTTACCCATGC
>CABUDB010000273.1 GCA_902490245.1 uncultured Collinsella sp. | reverse complement strand
TGTTCTCCCCCGTCGAGCTTTCCATCAGCGCCGTCACCGCCATCTTCGGCGCGCCGGTGGTTATCGCGCTCATGTTGAAGAAGCGGGTGAGGTAAATGGGGAAATTCGTGCCGCGGCCCAAAACACTCGGAGGGGACATTCCATGCTTAGACAGTCCTGAGCTCGCACGAAAGCGCCAGAAGGCACTTTCGGCTCGTGCGGAACTGCGCGCGGAACGCCTCCTCCGAGCGGAGTCGAACCTCGAAACCCCGGTCGAAACGCAGGCTGACGGAGCGCCGCTTTTCCGCATAAGCGACCTGTCAGCGGGCTACGACAAGAAGGTCGTAGTCGAAGGCGTCGATCTGGAGGTTCGCGCGGGCGACGTCGTGGCGCTCATCGGGCCGAACGGCTCGGGCAAGTCGACCATCTTGAAAACCATCACACGCCATCTAGCACCGCTTGCCGGCGCGGTCAAGCTCGACGGGCGGGAGATTTCCCGATGGAAGACGGCGGAGTTCGCAAGGAACCTTGCCGTTATGCTGACAGATCGCCCCCGGACCGAGCTCCTCACCTGCCGCGATATCGTAGAGGCGGGAAGACATCCCTACACCGGGCGAATGGGCACACTCTCGCCTAACGACCATAGTCGGGTCGACGAGGCCATGAAAACCGCACATGTGGAAGAGCTCGCAGAGTGCGACTTCATGCAGATAAGCGACGGGCAACGCCAGCGCGTCATGCTCGCACGCGCCATCGCGCAGGATCCGCGTGTGCTCGTGCTCGACGAGCCCACGTCGTATCTCGATATCCGCTACCAGATCGACCTGCTGCGAATACTTCGCCACCTTGCGAAATCGCGGAATGTGGCCGTCATCATGTCCATCCACGAACTCGAGCTCGCGCAGAAAAGCGCCGACAAGGTGATTTGCGTGAAGGACGGCCGGGTCTTCCGCGCCGGCACGCCCGAGGACATATTCACGCGCGAGACGATTGGCGAGCTCTACGGCCTTCAACATGGCACCTTCAACGAGCGCTTCGGCAGCGTGGAAATTGGGCGTCCGCACGGCGATGCGCACACGTTCGTCATCGCCGGCGCAGGTACGGGGTCGGCTGTGTTTCGCAAGCTCATCCGGCAGGGCAAGGCGTTCTACGCGGGCGTTCTGCACGAAGGGGACATCGACTGCGAGCTCGCGCGCGACCTGGCGATGGAATGCGTGGCCGAGCGCGCCTTCGAGCCGATCGGGGATAAAACCATAGCCCGCGCCAAAGAGCTCCTCGTCCACTGCGCGCGCCTTATTGTGTGCCCCGCCGCCTTCGGCACCATAAACGCCCGCAACGCAGAGCTCGTCGAGTTCGCACGCTCGCATGGTATCGAGGTCATGCGAGCGTGCGAAGGCGCATCGGAGGATTCCCAATTGGAGTGGGAAGGATAAACTGGACTTTCATTTAAGGATCCTCAGGCTATAGCTCCTACGCCGGCGAGGTCTCCAAGGCGCCGGAGAACCTCGTGAACAGGAATTTCCACGCCGACGAGCCCAACTAGACCTAATCCAAGCGAGATTCCAAACTCGAAAGACCGCTCAACGTCAGATTATTAGCAACCTCCGAGACACGCTCGATAGGAACCGAACCGTCAGACAGCGCCCACGTGCGATAGATGCCGATGATACCGGACAGCAAAAACGCCAGATAGTAATCGAACATCTCGTCCTTGAGACCTTGGGGCAGCAGATCGCGCTCGGCAATCTCGTGCTCGAGCGGCGCACGAAGACGAGCCATAAAATCATCGAGCGGAATGTTCTCGATCAGCTGACGATTGAGCACCAGGTTGTTGCATAACGCCTCGTTAACGGTTTTAAAGAAGGTCGCCGCCGCGCCCAGGGCGCGCTCGTTGGTGTCACCGTCCATTGAAGCAAGCGTTTTCTCGACCGAGTCGACAATCATCTCCACCACATCGACGGCAATGGCATCGAGCAGGCCGTCAACCGTACCAAAGTGAACGTAAAAGGTCTTGCGGTCGACATTGGCCTCGCGCGCGATGGCACTCACCGTAATGTCTGCCAGCGGCTTTTCCATGAGCAGGCGCTCGAAAGCGGAAAGGATGGCATTGCGGCTGCGAACGATGCGACGATCAATACGCGGTTTGCTGGTGGCCATGGGCGTGTCCCTTCGATATACGGGCATTCATCAACAGATGAGAGATAATCTACGTAAGAGGATTATCCCCCATACAGCACAAATATGCCCCGCATCATGAAGAACGCACGACTGCCCTACTGCGACTTAGGGTGCTTCTTCTTATTGAGTGCCGACGGAGTTACGCGAATACCATCGCCCGTCTGGCGCACATAGGCTTTATGAGCCGGCTTAGCGGCCCCAGAAGCCTTCTGAGCGTGCTTCTTGGGATCAACGGTAACAGCATTCGTGGGGTGCGGCTTAGTGGGCGCAGAGGGCGTCTGAGACGTGCGGCCGAGTTTGCGCATCACGCGATCCCAGCGCGCATGGATGCTCTCGTTGTGGGCGCTCTTAAGGCCCAGCAGGGGCGCAGCCAAAATGGTCGGCGCAATAAACGTAATGAGGCGAGAAATACGGTGAATCCGTTCGAGGCGAAGATGTC
>CABUDB010000272.1 GCA_902490245.1 uncultured Collinsella sp. | reverse complement strand
GCATCCTGCAGGAGGCCTGGTGGCCGGCGTTAAGCGTACGGCAAAGAAAATCGCTAGCAAGCTGTAACTGTAAAGGTGCTTTTGAGCGTTTAACCCGTACGGCGGGTCCGAGCAGATTCGGGCCCGCCGTCTTTTTCTTTCGTTACTCGGTAAAGGCGTTGCCGACGCTCTGGCCGCCAACATACGTCTCGACGAGGGTGAGCCCATGGTCGAACACGACAAAGTCGGCGTCGCGACCCGGCATGATGCTGCCGCACTTATCCTCGATGTGCGCGGAGCGTGCCGGCACCTCGGTTGCCATGCGAATGGCGATATCGGCGCTGGCGATGCCCCAGTCGACGATGTTCTTGACGCCCTGGGCAAGCGTGAGCACCGAACCGGCAATGCTCTTGCCATCGGCGAGCCAGCACAGGTTGTCCTTCATGATGACGTCCATGCCGCCGCTGGTGTAGCTGCCCTCGGGCATGCCGCCGCAGCCCAGGCAGTCGGTGATGAGTACCGTGTGCTGCCAGCCCTTGGCCTGCAGCAGCGCCTTGATGGCGGCAGGGTTTACGTGCTTGCCGTCACAGATGATCTCGGCGTAGGTCTCGGACGTGGACATAGCAGCACCCACGACACCGGGCTCACGGTGATGCAGCCCGCGCTGGCCGTTATAGGTATGCGTAAAGCAGCTGGCACCGGCGTTGATGGCGGCGATGCACTCATCGTAGGTGGCGTCGGAGTGACCGATGCTGGTCACCACACCCTTGGCGTTCAGAGCAGCCGCATAAGCAGCGGCACCGTCGCGCTCGGCCGCCATGGCGCTCTTAACGATGCGACCGCCCGCAGCCTCCTGCCACTGATCGAAGACCTCCTCGGAGGGGTCGATCAGATAAGCGGGGTTCTGCGCGCCCACGTGCTTCATGGTAAAGAAAGGGCCTTCCAGGTAGATGCCCTGAATGCGAGCACCGCAGAAGTCGGGGCCGCGACCCTCGTCCGCCTGGGCGATGGCGGCGCAGGCGTCCTTAATCTGCTCGACGCCATCGGTGAACGTCGTGGGCAGCCAGCTGGTGGTGCCGCGACGGGCGAGCTCGGTCGAGCTGATATCGATGCCCTCGGGATCGTTATCGGTAGTCGAGTGGTTATAGAAGCCATGGATGTGGGTGTCGACCATACCCGGTGCGATCCACGATCCCGTGTAATCCTTAATCTCGCAAGAGGGCTCGTCGGCCTGCCAGGCGCCAAAGACGCCATCCTCGACCATAAGATAGCCGCCCAGTTGCGGGCCTGCCGGCAAGAAGAACTTGTCAGCCTTAATTGCGTACGTGCTCATATGCACTCCTTGCTTCTAAAGCAGTTGACTGTGGTGATGCTTATACCCAGCTCACGTAAAACAAAAAGCGCCCGCCCGCCGTTATGAGCGGACGGGCGCCCTTACAGGGGGACGCGATTAAGCGGTGAAGGGGTGAATCGTCACGCCCTTGACCACGCGGTTGACCGTGCCGGTGGGGCTCGGCGTATCGGGCGTGTTGCCCACGCGCACGGAGTTGAGCAGGCTGATTGCCTGGGCAAACATCACGAACGGCAGAGCAAGGTAACCCTCGGGGAGTGCCTCATAGCCCTTAAAGGTGAAGGACTCACCCTCGTAGACAGTAGCGCCATCCTGCTGAACGGCAACGGTGCGCTGAGCAATATCGTCGCCACCGATCTCGTTGAGGATGTCGATGTCGTACTGACGGGTGTAGGCGTCGTTGTTGACGAATACGAAGACGAGCGTCTTATCGTCAACGAAGGACTTAGGTCCGTGACGATAGCCCATGGAGGTGTCGTAGGAAGTGGCAACCAGGCCATGAGCAAGCTCGAGGATCTTGAGCTGGCTCTCCTGAGCAAGGCCGCCAAAGGAGCCGGAGCCAAGGTAGGTCACGCGGTTGAAGTCGCCAGCGAGGTAGTCGGCAACCTCAGACTCGCGAGCGATGACCTCCTCGCCCATCTTGGCGATGGTCTCGACCCACTCGGCCTTCTGCTCGTCGGAAGCCTCGTCAAAGATGAGAGTAGAGAGCAGGGTCATGCAGGTGTAGGAGCCGGTCATGGCGAAGCCCTTGTCGTTGGCGCGCGGGATGAGCAGCGTCAGCGCATTGGGATCATCGGCGGACTCGACGGCGAGCTTGCCCTCGGGCGCGCAGGTGATGTTGAGGAACTTGACGTTGTGGACGAGCTCCTTGGCAACGGCAACGGCGGCAAGGCTCTCGGGGCTGTTGCCAGAGCGGGCAAAGGAAACCACGAGCGTGGGATCCTCAGCGCGCAGGAAGTCGCGCGGGGCGCTCACGATGTCGGTCGTGGCGATGGGC
The DNA here is from genome assembly GCA_902490245.1 of uncultured Collinsella sp. Lineage (GTDB taxonomy): Bacteria > Actinomycetota > Coriobacteriia > Coriobacteriales > Coriobacteriaceae > Collinsella. The sequence goes on along the minus strand of CABUDB010000272.1, from coordinate 284 downwards.
TTAAAGTCGTAGAGATCAGTGTTGCCGGCGTGACGCAGATACGGGGCGCAGGTATCGCCAACATAGTCGGACGTACCGGCACCGGTGAAGACAACGGACAGACGGCCCTCGCCCATAGCGCGAGCCTCGGCCAGAAAGGCCTCGATGGCCTCCTTGTTCTCGCGATAGATGTTGAGCGTATCACGCCAAAGCTCGGGCTGCTGAGCAATCTCGGCCGTGGTGATCTGGGCGCCGAGCTCGGTGAGCTCCTCGACACTCTTCTCGAACATTTCTAATACCTCTCT
>CABUDB010000271.1 GCA_902490245.1 uncultured Collinsella sp. | reverse complement strand
GAGGTGTCGGTGCCAAAGTTCACGACCTCGCAGCCGCGCTCCTTCAGGTGCTCGGAGATGATGTTCTTGAGCTCGACGGCGGCGTGGTCGTTACCGATACCGATCTTCATGGATGGTTCCTCTCTGGTCTGTGCGGCGCAAATGCTAAAGGTTTTACCGCGTTCGACTGCATGATAGCGCGACTTTTGCGTAAACGCTTGGGCGTTTTTTGGTCAAACGCTTTAGCATGCAACAAGACCGGCTTCTCATGAATAATTCCGCCAATTTGTGCTCGAGCGCCGTCCGCCGGAACCATGGTTGCGGTTTTTGATGCATTGTTATCAAATAAAAGAACTAACTATTTTTGAGAGCCCAGCCCGTTATACAAGTAGGAGATACCTATGTCTGCCGATTCCCTTCGTGATACCGCGTTTTGCGATGTTTTGAACCGCGAGCTTGTCTGTGCGCTCGGCTGCACCGAGCCCATTGCCGTTGCCTATGCAGCGGCGCTGGCGAGCCAGACGCTCGGTTGCGAACCCGATCATATGGACGTTGCCTGCTCGGGCAACATCATCAAGAACGTCAAGAGCGTGACCGTGCCCAACTCGGGCGGAATGCATGGCATCGAAGCCGCGGCTGTGCTGGGTGCCGTGGGCGGAGACGCTAAGAGCGCGCTCGAGGTGCTCGAGAGCGTTGACGATGAAGACCGTGCTCGCGTGGCCGAGCTCCTCGCCGACGCCGGCTACTGCGATGTGTCGCTTGTCGAGGGTGTGCCCAACCTCTACATCAAGGTGACTGCCACGGCCGGAGGCCATACCGCGGTCGTCGAGATTACCGACCACCACACCAACGTCACATGCCATACGCTCGACGGTATCCCGGTATGCGGTAAGTCGGCGGGGGAGTGTGCCGCCTGCGCGGAGCGCGTGGTGGCCGAGCGCGCGGCGGATAACGCCGACACCCCTATGAGCATTGAGTCTATCATCGACTTTATCGAGGACGGTGACATTGAGGACGCCCGCGCTGCCGTTGAGCGTCAGATTGAGCTGAACGGTGCGATCAGTGCCGAGGGCCTGGCGCACGCTTGGGGCGCCGAGGTGGGCCGTACGCTGCTGGGTGCACGTGCCGATGACGTCGCCTGCCGTGCCCGCGCCCGTGCAGCCGCCGGGTCCGACGCCCGCATGAACGGCTGCGCGCTGCCGGTCGCCATTGTGTGCGGCTCGGGCAATCAGGGCATTACCTGCGCGCTGCCCGTTATGGAGTATGCCGAGTATCTGCGCTGCGACCACGATCGCCTGGTGCGCGCCGTGATGCTGTCCGATCTTATCGCTGTGCATATCAAGAGCTATATTGGTGCGCTCTCGGCGTTTTGCGGTGCTATTTGTGCCGCGTGCGGCGCCGGCGCTGCGATTACCTGGCTGTGCGGTGGTACGCGCGAGCAGATTGGCGCGACGGTCTCGAACACGCTCGGCAACGTTGGCGGCATCGTGTGCGATGGCGCCAAGGCAAGCTGTGCCGCCAAGATTTCCGCTGCCGTCGATGCGGCGATTCTGGGCCACGATATGGCCATGCAGGGCCGTGGCTTCCGTGCCGGCGAGGGCCTGATCCAGGATACCGTCGAGCAGACAATCGCCAGCATGGGCTACGTGGGCCGTGTGGGCATGAAAGATACCGACGTCGAGATCCTCAACATCATGATCGGTAAAACCCAGGTTTGTTAAGACAGTTCGTCGGCTACTTGGTGTTCGTAGAAGGCTTCTACTACGGCGTTAAAGTCGCGGGCGAAGCCTTCCATGGTTCCGCGCCAGGTGACTCGGTTGGGCTTGCCCTGGCCTACATAGGCAGTCTGAATGCCGCAGGCGGGGCTGGGGAAGTCGCGCTTGGGATCGTTGCCCACCATAAGGACTTCGTGCGGCTCGAGCCCCATCACCTGAAGCTGCTCTAGATAGTAGGTGGCATCGGGCTTGCAGCGGGTGGTGTTTCCCATGTGCGTGACGAGCTCGAAGGGGGCGTCGGCCAGGTCGCCCCAGCCCATGCGGCACTCGATGGCCCCCTGCGGAAAGCTGGGGTTGGTAAAGAGCGCGCAGCGCAGCCCTGCGTCCTGTACGGCCTGGAGCGCGGCGTGCGCGCCCGGCATGGCGTGAGCGTTAATGACATCGTCGTTCTTGTATGGAAGCACTTCGCGGTCGTAGTAGGTAAACGCCTCGTAGATGAGGGGATCGGAGAGGCAGATGCCGCATCGGCGCTCAACCTCAGTGCGGTAAAACTCAAGATTGGTGCGGTTGTCCGTGCCGCTTCGGCGATTGGCGTTGAGGTCGACCAGGATGGTGCCGAGGCGCGCCATCGTGCCACCGCGGCTGCGGCGACCGATATCCGCGAGCATCGACGAGACATCCTTAAAATACCGAAGGATGAACGCGTTGAGGTTGATGCTAAGAAGCGTCTCGTCCATATCGAAAACGACTGCTTTGAGCACGCGGGCACCTTTCTCGAAAAATCGTTCCAGAATCGTTGGCTCCGGATACTTTACCCCAAAGCCGTATGCCTAACTGCCTATCGTCAACTTATGGGGACGGTCGTCCACAAGATTGCGAAAAAGTCTCCATACGAGTAAAAAATAGAAGTTAACGTTTGAAATCAAAAAAATTTCCCAGAAACATAT
>CABUDB010000270.1 GCA_902490245.1 uncultured Collinsella sp. | reverse complement strand
GCATCGACCGTCACCTGATCGCCCTCGCGCACCGTGCCGTCGATGATAGCGGCGGCGATGGCATCCACGACCTCGCGCTGAACCAGACGCTTGAGCGGACGGGCGCCAAAGACCGGGTCTAGGCCGCCCACGGCGAGCATCTGCTTGGCCGCCGGGGTGATGGCAAGCGTCATGCGCTCCTTGGCCAGACGCGCGCGGACGTCGGCGAGCTGGATGTCGACGATCTTCTCGATCTGCGCCATGCCGAGCGGATGGAACACCACGATATCGTCGATACGGTTGAGGAACTCGGGGCGGAAGGTTTGAGCCATGGCCCCGTCAACCTGATGGCGCATCTCCTCCTCGTCCTTGCCGGACAGATCGGCGATAGCCTTGGAGCCCACGTTGGACGTCATGATGATAATCGTGTTCTTGAAGGACACTTGGCGACCCTGACCGTCGGTCAAACGGCCGTCGTCGAGCACCTGCAGCAGCACGTTAAAGACATCCGGATGAGCCTTCTCCATCTCGTCGAGCAAGATCACGGAGTACGGACGACGGCGCACGGCCTCAGTGAGCTGGCCGCCCTCGTCGTAACCCACGTATCCCGGGGGCGCACCGATCAGACGCTGGACGCTGAACTTCTCCATGTACTCGGACATGTCGATACGCACGAGCGCGCGCTCGTCATCGAACAGGCACTCGGCCAGCGCCTTGGCGAGCTCGGTCTTGCCCACGCCGGTGGGGCCCAGGAAGAAGAAGCTGCCGATGGGCTTGTCTGGGTCGGAGAGACCCGCACGGCTGCGACGCACGGCCGCGGCTACAGCGGAGACGGCCTCGTCCTGACCGATAACGCGCTTATGCAGCTCGCCCTCCAAGCCCTTCAACTTGTCGAGCTCGCCCTGCATCATCTTGGACACGGGCACACCGGTCCAGGCGCTCACGACCTCGGCGATCTCATCGGAGGTCACCTGTTCGTTGAGGCCCTCGCCGTCCTGCTGCTTTTGCGCCTCGAGCGCAGCCTCGGAATCCTGAATCTGCTGCTGCAGACCCGGGATCACAGAATAGCGAAGCTCGGACGCACGGCCCAGATCGCCGTTGCGCGTCGCGCGCTCCTCTTCGCTCTTGGCCGCGTCAAGCTGGCCCTTAAGCTCCTGCACGTGGTCGATGGCGTTCTTTTGGTTGAGCCAGCCGGCCTTTTGCACGTTGAGCTTTTCCTGGACTTCGGCAATCTCTTGGCGCAGAGCCTCCAAACGCTCCTTAGAGGCGTCGTCGGTCTCTTTCATGAGCGCCTGTTCCTCGATCTGCAGCTGGGTGAGCTGACGCGTGGTGGCGTCGATCTCGACCGGCATGCTGTCGAGTTCCATGCGCAGGCGGCTCGCGGCCTCATCGACCAGGTCGATAGCCTTGTCGGGCAGGAAGCGGTCGGCGATGTAGCGGTCGGAGAGGTCGGCGGCAGCCACGAGCGCGCTATCGGTGATGTGTACGCCGTGGAAGATCTCGTACTTCTCCTTCAGGCCACGCAGGATTGAAATGGTGTCCTCGACGGTAGGCTCGCTGACCATCACGGTCTGGAAACGACGGGCGAGCGCCGCGTCCTTCTCGATGTACTTGCGGTACTCGTCGAGCGTGGTCGCGCCGATCGCGTGCAGGTCGCCACGAGCGAGCGCCGGTTTGAGGATGTTGCCGGCGTCCATGGAGCCCTCGGTGGCACCCGCGCCCACGATGGTATGGAGCTCATCGATGAACAGGATGACCTTGCCTTGCGCCTTTTGCACTTCCTTGAGCACGGCCTTCAAGCGGTCCTCGAACTCGCCGCGATACTTGGCGCCGGCGACCAGCGCGCTCATGTCGAGCTCGATGAGGTCGCGGTCGCGCAGGGTGCTCGGCACGTCGCCGGCCACGATACGCTGGGCGATACCCTCGACGATGGCCGTCTTGCCGACGCCCGGCTCGCCGATGAGCACGGGGTTGTTCTTGGTGCGGCGGGACAGAACCTGGATGGTACGGCGGATCTCGTCGGTACGGCCGATGACCGGGTCGAGCTTGCCGGCGCGGGCCAGATCGCAGATGTTGCGACCGTACTGCTCCAGCGCCTCAAACTGCGTCTTGTCCTCGGCAGACGTCACGCGGTCATCGCCGCGCAGCTCCTCATAGACCTGCTCGATGCGCTCCTTGGTCACGCCGGCGTCGCGCAGAACGCGGCCGGCCTCGCCCTTGTCCTCGGCAAGTGCCATCAGCAGATGCTCGGTCACCACAAAGCTGTCGCCCATCTTGGTGGCCTTCTTCTCGGCCTTTTCGATGACACGAACGAGCTCGTTAGACAGACCCATCTGCTGACCCTCGCCCGAAACCCTGGGCGCGTGGTCGATGGCATCCTGTGTGGAGCGTGCAAGCTGAGCCGGGTCGGCACCGATGCGCTCAATGATCACGGAGATATTGCGCTCGCCGGCACCGAGCAGGGCAGACAGCAGGTGAATCGGCTCCACCGCGCCGGCCTGCGCGTCGGCGGCCGTGCTCATGGCGGTCTGTAACGCCTCGCGCGACGTCATTGCTAGCTTATCGATTCTCATGGAATCACCTCTCTTGGGGCGGCCGCCCTACGGGGCGGCTTCACGTTGTTCGAGAAGTATTGTTGCCAGCTTTGCGCGATTATATACATAAATCTAAGTCTC
>CABUDB010000269.1 GCA_902490245.1 uncultured Collinsella sp. | reverse complement strand
TGGTCATGCCCGACGATTGAACGTCAGATTGCCGCTTAGGGGCGTTTGCAGCGTCGGCCGGTTACGGCGTTTGGAAAACGCCGTAACCTACTGAATGAGCATCGCGTCACCAAAGCTGAAGAAGCGGTAGCGCTCCTCGATGGCGGCGGCGTAGGCATCCATGATCTGGTCGCGGGTGGCAAGTGCGCTCACAAGCATCATGAGCGTGGAGCGCGGCACGTGGAAGTTCGTGATCAGCGCGTCGACCACGTGATAGGTCGAGCCGGGCATGAGGTAGAGCTGCGTCGTCGCGTTCTCGCGCACCACGATGTCACCGCGGCCGAGCGTATCGGCCCCGTCCTCGCGGCCCTCAAAATAGCGCGCCGTCACAGCCGGATCGGACACCGGAGCATCGGCGTCAAACGCGCTCTCGAGCGAGCGCACCGCCGTGGTACCGACAGCAATCACACGATGGCCCTCGGCCTTCGCCTTATGCACGGCGTCGACAACCTCCTGCGACACGTGGTAGCGCTCGGTGTGCATCACATGCTGCGTGGGATCGTCCTCCTCCACCAGACGGAAGGTATCGATGCCCACCTCGAGTTCGACGGCGGCAAACTTGGCACCCTTGGCCTCGATGGCAGCCATAAGCTCGGGCGTAAAGTGCAGACCCGCCGTGGGAGCGGCAGCCGAGTGCTCTTCCTTCATGGCGTAGACGGTCTGGTACTTCTCGGGGTCGCCCTCGTAATCGGTAATGTAGGGCGGCAGCGGCACGTGGCCGGCAGCATGGATGGCCTCGTCGAGCGTGCGCGGGTCGCCGGCGGCATTGCAACCGGCCGGCTCAAAGCGCACCAGACGGCCACCGCGGCTATCGGTGACAAAGTCGATGACCTCGGCCGTCAGCACCACGGGAGCCCCCTCGGGCGCATGGGCGCCACCGGCGCGATACTCAATCTGAGCACCGGGCTTCAGGCGCTTGCCCGGCTTGACCAGGCACTCCCACACATGGCCGAGCGGATCCACATCCTCACGGCGCTTGAGCAGCAGCGTCTCGACCACGCCACCCGAGCCGGCTTTGCGACCGATCAGGCGGGCCGGCATCACGCGCGTCTGGTTGATGACGAGCACGTCGCCCGGCTCGATATAGTCGATGATGTCGCGGAAGATGCGGTGCTCAACAGTACCGCCGTGCTCCAGCGGCTTCCCCGCCTGGGAGCCTTTGCGATCCACCACCAGCAGGCGGCAGGAGTCGCGCGGCTCGGCAGGAGCCTGGGCAATCAGTTCCTCAGGAAGGTTGTAGTCAAAATCATCGGTACGCATAGACACGTCTGATACTCCTTATATAGCTAAAGTCCGCTCTACATCCTAGCAGGCTGACGTCCCAAACGAACTACTTTTTGGCAGCCTTGCGCTCGTCGCGAATGCGAGCGCGGTCCATGGCCGCCTCGACAGCAGAAAAGCGGCAGCCGCAGTAGTTCTGTCGATACATGCCCAGTTCGCGCGAACGGCGCGTGGCCTCGGGATAATACGGGCGAAAATCGCGAATCACCGGAGTGAGCCCACGTGCCGCCGCCAGGCGCTCGAGTACGTCATTGCAGGTGTCGAACAGCTGGTACGGCGAGACGGCGAGCGTCGTACCCACATATTCAAACCCGCGCTCCTGGGCAACGCGGCATGCCTCGGCCAAGCGCAAGGCATAGCACGCGCGACAGCGACGGGGACGATCGGCACCCAGCGGGGCCACGCCGGTCTCCCAGCGTTCGCGGTCCTCCCCGGCCTCGATGAGCTCGATGTCGCCATCGGCACACCACCGGCGCAGCTCGTCCAAACGCCGCTGCCATTCATCGTGAGGTTGAATATTAGGGTTGGTCCAGCAAATCGTGGGCTCAAACCCCTCCTCGCGCAGCAGGCGAACCGGCTCAAGCGAGCATGGTGCGCAGCACGCATGCAGCAACAACGACTTCATCGACATCTCCTCACCCAAAAAAGCGCACGCCAAAGGACGTATCCTCGCAGGCGACAATGCGGCGGTCGCGCAGGATGGTCCGCACGTAATACCAATCGCCCACGCAGCCCGACAAGTGCAGACCAGCCGCCAGGTAGCACAGCAGCGGATAGTCCGAGAACGCAAACCCCAGGGCAAATGCTGTCGTCACAACAACCGTCGGCGCCAGGCAAACCACCATGTACCGCCGGCGCGAATACACAACGCCCTCGGCGCAGGCATAGATCATCGCCGTCTCGAGGTTCGCCCCAAAGGTCACGCGCGCGCCCGCAGGAGCCAGCAGCTTAAAAAACACCGCATGTACCAGCTCGTGCACGGCAAACGACGCCATTGAGACCGCAGTCAAGCCGACTATCCAGCCCACGACAGCCATCCAGCCGCCCGCCTCAGCCGCGTCCAAGTCCGCAGGCCCGCCCAGCAGCATAAACATCGGCACCAGGCACACGGCAAACACCGCGATCACGGCCATCCCCCACACAAAGCAGGCGTGTAGAAAATCCTCGTCCTCAAACGCATGTATGTTGGAAATCTCATTCATAGCATCTTAGGATAGCGCCCCTGCCACGTACCCGTCCGCATGTGCGATAATGTCGAACGATATGCACGAATTGACCACCGCGTCGCCAGGCCTTGCGCCCGGCCGCGCTCTCACCATATGCGAAGGAGTCCCATGGCATCCAAAT
>CABUDB010000268.1 GCA_902490245.1 uncultured Collinsella sp. | reverse complement strand
GACCATCGCCGGCCTGCAGTGGCCCAACTACCGTAGTCAGCGCTGGGGCCACGAGCATGCGACCTTTGTTCGTCCGGTCCGTTGGATCTGCTGCCTTCTGGGCGAGGACGTCGTGCCCGTGTCGTTTGCCGACGTGACGAGCGGCAACACCACGCGCGGTCATCGCGTACTTGGCCCTGGTGACCATGTGGTTGCCAGCCCCGCCGTCTACGAGCAGGTGCTCGAGGACGCCGGCGTGCTTTCTGCCGAGCGTCGTCGTGAGGCCATCCTTGCCGGTATCGCCGAGGTCGAGGCCGCCCGTCCCGGCTGCCATGTCGATACGCCCAAGAAGGTCTTCGAGGAGGTTATTAACCTTTGCGAGTGGCCGACGGTGCTCGTCGGTACCTTCGACGAGGAGTTCCTCAAGGTCCCGCACGAGATCATCTGCGAGTCCATGCTCACCAACCAGCGCTACTTCCCAATCTATGACGGCGAGGGCAAGCTCACGCGTGAGTTTGTGGTCGTCTCCAACAGCAAGCCCGAGAACGCCGAGCGCGTGATCGACGGCAACGAGCGCGTCGTGCGCGCCCGTCTGGACGATGCAAAGTTCTTCTACGAGGAGGACCTGAAGATCTCCCTCGACGAGTTCCGTGAGCGTCTGTCCAAGGTCGCCTTCCAGGAGAAGCTCGGCAGCGTGCTCGCCAAGTCCGAGCGCATCGAGCAGCTCGCGCTCGCTATTGCCCGCGAGGCTCATCTGGGCGCCCATCTTGCCGCCGACGCCGCTCGCGCCGCGCACCTGTGCAAGGCCGACCTGGTGTCCAACGCCGTCGTCGAGTTCACGAGTCAGCAGGGCGTGATGGGCGGTTACTACGCCACCGCGATGGGGGAGAACGACGAGGTCGCCCACGCCATTCGCGATCATTATCGTCCCCGCTTTGCTGGTGACGAGCTGCCTGAGGGCACCGCTGGCTGCATCGTGGCCTGCGCCGACAAGCTTGATACCATCGCGGGTATCTTTGCCATCGGCGAGCCCCCGACTGGCTCCTCCGATCCTTATGCGCTGCGTCGTGCCGCTATCGGTATCATCAACATCCTGCGCGACCGTCTGCCGATCGATCCCACGTCGCTCATCGACTTTGCGCTCGAGCTCTATAGCGAGCAGGGCATTGAGTTCGACGCCGCCGAGGTCGCCCAGCAGGTTCGTGACTTCTTCCATGGCCGCCTGGTGAGCATGGCCCGCGACGAAAAGATCCCGGCCGATACCGTTGCCGCCGTCTCCGCGGTGCACATTATCGCCCCGTCCGTCTTCTTCGCCCGCTGCGCCGCCCTCGACGAGGCCCGCAAGAACGACGCTGAGACGTTCGACAACCTGGCGACCGCCTATGCCCGCGCCGCGCATATCTCCAAGCCCGAGCTGGGTGCGGAGTATGACCGCAGCCTGATGGGCGAGGTCGAGCTTGCGCTCGCCGACGCCTCCGAGGCTGCTCAGACCGCCGTCGATGCCGCCCTTGCTGCCGAGGACTACCCGGCCGCATTTGCCGCCCTCGCCGCCCTGCGCGCGCCCATCGACCGCTTCTTCGACGAGGTTATGGTCATGGACAAGGACGAGCAGCTTCGCGATAATCGCCTTAAGCTGCTCAACCGCTTCGAGGCCGTTTTCTCCGGCATCGCCAACATCGGTGAGCTTGCCCGCAAAAAGTAAGCCAGCCTGCGCATAAGCGCAAAAGGAGCCCCGCATGGATTGCCCGGTCACCGCTCGTCCCACCGTTATCGTTATCTCCGACTCGCTCGGCGATACCGCTTGTGAGGTGGTGCTTGCGGCGTCCGGGCAATTTGATGAAGGGGCTTTTCGCGTTTTGCGCCTGCCCAAGGTGACCTCCGTGGAGCAGGTCAAGTCATTTGTGGGGCCGCGCGTCGATGCCGACCATCGCGATGTCGCCGTGTTCCATACCATTGTCGATCCGGCGCTTCGCGCCCGCGTGCTCGATTACCTGGGTATGCTGCATATCCGTTCGGTCGACCTGATCGGCCCGACGCTTGCCGTGCTGTCGTCGCTCATCGGTGTGCCGCCCAAGTGCGTTGCGGGCGTGATTCACAAGACCGATGACCGCTATTTCCATCGTATCGAGGCCATGGAGTATTTCGTTGAGCACGATGACGGTCGTGGTTGCGACGATCTGTCGGGTGCCGATATCGTGCTGCTGGGTGTGTCGCGTACATCCAAGACGCCGCTGTCGATGTATTTAGCCTATCAGGGCTACAAGGTCGCCAATGTTCCGTTGGCCCATGGCATGGAGCCGCCCAAGTCGATTTACGAGGTTGACCCGATGCACCTGTTCGGCCTGATTTCGACCGTCGATGTGATTTCCGAAATTCGCGATAGCCGCTTGGGCGATGACTACGCCCGTGCTGTTGCCGGCTCCTATGCCGAGCCCGAGAGCGTGCGCAGCGAGCTCGAGGAAGCTCGTGCCCTCATGAAGCGCCTAGGCTGCTTTGTGGTGCGTACCGACGGCAAGGCCATCGAGGAAAGCGCTGCCGAGATCATTAGCCACTTGGAGGAAATCCAAGAAGCTCGCGCCCGCCGAGCCACCCGCCGCGCCTAATATTAGTAGCATTTTGATAAAGCGATTTAGCAAAAACATCGCATCTGACCTGCTTTTTTATTGTGTTGGTATCTTCATAAGGTAAC
>CABUDB010000267.1 GCA_902490245.1 uncultured Collinsella sp. | reverse complement strand
CATGGTTCCTCCTATGTGATGCCAGCCGTGCCGCCGGACCGTTTTTGTTCTTAAGGCGCCTTGCACAGTTAAAAATCTATCCGCCACCGCCAAAAGCACGCCACCTATTCTAGTGAGATTTTTGACAACCGGCGGTTGCGAGTGCATATGAGCTGCGGAAATGTGTCCAAACAAAGCAATGACCCGTAGCTTGGTTGTCCCCGTTGCGGCGTTAACGGTAGTATGGTCGTACTGTTTATTCCGCACCGCCAACGAAGGGAGTTCCGCGCCGTGAACCGCGATTTCGCCTCGTCGCTCATCCAGCTCAACAACACGTTCTATCGCGAGCACTCCGCCTCCTTCTCCGATACGCGCCAGGCCCCGTGGCCCGGCTGGGTGCGCACCATGGACATCGCGCTCGAACAGCTCGATGTCGCCACGATTGAGCATCCCGTCCGCGTCTTCGATCTTGCCTGCGGCAATATGCGATTCGAGAACTTTGCCGCCGGCGGCGCACTTGCCGCCAAGGGCGTCGACGGCGCAAACCCCTCGGCAGATGCCAGCTGCCCGTTTGAGTTCTACGGCGTCGACTCGTGCCAAGACCTGGCCATCGATGCACATGGCCACGCGCTGCGCATTCCCAACCTGCACTTCCAGGAACTCGATGTGCTCGATGCCCTCATGAAGCTCAACCCCGCCGAGACACCCGATGTGCTTTTCGACGCCCCGCTCGCCGAAATATCGGTCTGTTTTGGCTTTATGCACCACGTGCCGTCATGCGAGTACCGCGTACGCGTGCTCGACGCCCTGGTGCGTCAGACACGCCCGGGCGGCATCATCGCCATCAGCTTTTGGGAGTTTATGAACGACGAGCGCATGGCGCGCAAGGCCGTTCGAGCCGAAGCCCGCGCCGAGCTCACCCCACCGTTTGAGGGTTACGATTCCGCGCAGTTTGAAGCCGGCGACCACCTCATTGGCTGGCAAAACGACCGCCACGCCTACCGCTATTGCCATCACTTTGACGATCAGCAGATCACCGATCTGGTGCGTGGCGTCCGTACGTTCTACAAGAGCGGCGAGGTCCCCGTGCGCGAGCTTGAGCGCTTCCATGCCGACGGTCGCAGCGGCGATCTCAACCGCTATGTGATTCTCAAGCGCCTGTAGGCATCGACAACTCGCCGCCGAGCCGCATCGCATCTTTTGGGCAAGCTATGCCCGCCCTTTTCAACCCATTGACGGAACGCGTAGCTATGCGTTCCATACTTATGACCAAGGAGCCTCATGGGAGCCGTCCACGTTCGCACGCCTAAGAACTTTGTGCTCGAGGAGCGCCTGGAGCGCTACGCCGATGCGATTGAGACGAACCCCGAGGCCTATGCCGGAGATTGGCGCAAGGCCTGCGCGCCAGTTGGCAGCAAGCCCTTCGAGCACCTTCACCTGGATCTTGGCTGTGGCAAGGGAACGTACCTTGTAGAGCGCGCAGTCCGCGAGCCAAACACCCTCTTTATCGGTATGGACCAGGAGCCCATCTGCATCGCCTATGCCGCGCAGAAAATCTGCGAGCAGGAGCTGCCCAATGCGCTTGTGCTGCCCCGAGGCGCTGCATCGCTGCCGCAGCTGTTTGCCGCAGGCGAGCTCGATGCCATCACCATCAACTTTCCCACGCCGCAGCCCAAGGCCAAGTACGCCAAAAAACGACTCGTCCATGTCGACCATCTGATGCTCTACCGCCCGCTCTTTGCAGCCGGCGCCACCGTCACACTGCGAACCGACAGCAAGCCATTGCGCGACTACGCCCTGGGGCAGTTTGCCGCGGCAGGCTACGACACACTTTGGACAAGTGACGACGTTCGCCGCGACCATCCCGAGCATCCCGAGACCGAGTATGAGTGCCGCACGCGCGAGATGGGCGCCGCCGTCTATGGCATTTGCGCCACACCCGGCGAGAAGCCTACCGAAGAGCAACTCGTAGCAGGCCGAGCGCAGGAGCAAAGCCTTGCCTGCTACCTGCCCGATAACCTCGATGAGCTCACCTATGTACCCCTGGGCATGGAAGAAGCCGTCGAGAACTTTAAGAACCGCGCCCGCAAGGGCAAGAAGCGCCTACCGCAGGAGTCCTAGGGGCTTCTGATGGTCGCGACGTCGGCAAACAAGCGCGAATAGGCGCCAACGAACGACCCTCGAGCCTAAGTGAGTAGACTTTTTCGCAATGGCCACGCACAACCCGCATAACGAAAACTAAAACCGCAGGTAGAGCCCTTGCACAAAAGCCATGTGCTCGCGATATTGCAAAAAGTCTACTCACTTAGCTGGCAGCTGCACCAAACGGCTGGGCAGAACGCCCATTTCCTGCATTTTCTCGCGCGCTGGCACCCCGCGCCGCCGCTACGCCATAATAGTTGGCGGACAAACGCGAGAGAAAGCAAACCACATGGCACAGACCACGACAGATACTTCCGCCAGCACCGTTTCCGGCGCCGGCGCCGCCAGCTCATTCTCGGGCGGCACGGGAACCGAAGCCGAGTTTGGCTCGCTCGGTGCGCTCTCCCCCACCTGGTGGGAGCCCGAGGATGGCAGTGAGCCCGAACCGTGGCTCACGCCCGATCAGGCCTTCGAACGTTTCTTTGAATGGACGAGCGACCGCGGCATTGAGCTGTGGTACCACCAAGAAGAAGCCCTAATGGACCGGGCTGCCGGCGATCACGTCAATTTTGGT
>CABUDB010000266.1 GCA_902490245.1 uncultured Collinsella sp. | reverse complement strand
GTTGCGCTGAGTCCTGAGGCTGTTGCAATGAAGATGAGAATCAAGGTACTTCATCGCTTCCACACCGTTCACCGAGTTGTCCTAGCCTTTTACCGATGCGTGGAATATACTTTCATTAACACGTTGCTTCGTGAAAGGAACATTCATGATTTACACGCTCACTGCTAATCCCGCCATTGATTACAACATCGCCTGCGACGGCCTTACTGCCAATACCGTCACGCGCACCCGCAATGCCGTCTACACGCCCAACGGCAAAGGCCTCAACGTCTCGTTTACGCTTGACCACTATGGTGTCGACACCACGATCCTGGGTTTCTTCGCCGGCTTCTCGGGTGAGTTTATCGTTAAGGGCGCCGAGGCCCTGGGCGTGCCCGTCAAGCCCGTGTGGACCGACGGCATCACGCGCGTCAACGTGTTCCTCAATGCCGGCCCCGACACCGAGTACAACATGGTCAATGCCGGTGCCGCCATCAATGAGGCCAACGAGCAGGAGATGTTTGAACTTATCGATTCGCTCGATGACATGACCTGCCTGGTCATCAGCGGCTCGCTGCCTCCCAACACTTCCGAGGGCTTCTTGGCCGAGGTCCTGCGCCGTGTCAAGGCCAAGGGGGTCGAGTTCGTCCTCGACATCTCGAGCCATCAGCTGGCAGACCTCATTGCTCTGGAGCCACTGCTGATCAAGCCCAATGACGACGAGCTGCTTGACATCTTTGGCATCAAGGTGAGCGGTGGCGACGACGAGTCCGTCAAGGGCGCTATGGCCGAGCTGCACGCCAAGGGCGCCAAGAACGTGCTGCTGACCCTTGGTGGCGCCGGTGCGTACTTCTCCAACGGCGAGCATATCTGGTTTGCCAACCGCACCTTCGACGTCAAGCTGCTGTCGACGGTGTGCGCCGGCGATTCCTCGCTCGCTGCCTTCCTGTCCGTGTGGCACGACGCCCCCGAGCGCGTCGGGGACGCCCTGCGCCTTTCGATGGCCACTGGCGCCAACGTGGTCGAGTGCCCCGGTCTGGGTGATTTTGCCAAGGTGGACGAATATAAGAAGCACATCGAGGTTCGCCAGGTCTGCTAGTTCCGGCACCTTGTCTGAATAGTTTGATTATTTCGCATCCGTCTTAGACTAGGACGGATGCGTTTTTGTTTATCGGACTTGCGTGTGCAGTGGAGGCTGTTTCTTGCTAGACTTCTTGCAGACGCAATCGATAGCCAATTTGATAGTCGCAGGAGGCCATAGGCATGTGCAATGTTTCGCTCAACGGTACTCAACCGTCCGATGCGTCCCTGCGCGTCCTGCGCGCGCTTGAGGCGGCTGGTCTTGAGGCTTGGTACGTGGGCGGTTGGGTGCGCGACGCCCTGATGGGGTACCCCAGCCACGATGTTGATATGTGCTGTAGCGGCCTGTGGCAGGAGTCCAAAGCGGCGCTCGAGGCCGCCGGCATCGCGGTTGTGGAGTCGGGCATTAAATTTGGCGGAATCACGGCTATTTCCGATGGCGAGCGTATCGAGGTCACCACGTACCGTCTGGATGGCTTCTATACCGATGGGCGACATCCCCAGAGTGTGGAGCGTGCCGCCTCGCTCGAGGACGATCTGGCGCGCCGAGACTTTACCGTCAACGCCATGGCCTGGCATCCCGAGCGCGGGCTTGTCGACCGCTACGACGGCCAGGGTGACTTGGAGCGCAAGCTGATTCGCGCTGTCGGCGATCCCAAGCGTCGCTTTAACGAGGACGCCCTGCGCATGCTGCGTGCGGTACGCTTTGCCTGCCGCCTGGACTTTATGATTGAGCCCGAGACTAAGCGCGCGCTTGCCGAGTGTGCGCCGCTGCTCGATGCCGTGGCGCGTGAGCGTGTGGGTATTGAGCTCGAGGGCATTCTTTCGACCGGTCATGGGGGAGACGCGATGCTCCGCTACCCCGAGCTCATCTGCGCCGCCGTGCCCGAGCTTGCGCCCGCTCGCGGGTTTGATCAAAGCAGTGTCTATCATGCGTTTTACGTCTACGAGCATATCGCCCGCGTGCTGACGGTGGCAGGGGAGCTGGCGCTGTGCGACGGCGTCGCGCCCTCGTCGAGCCTTATGTGGGCGGCGTTTTTGCACGATGTGTCCAAGCCCGAGTGCTTTACGGTCGATCACGCCGGCAGCGGACACTTCTACGGTCATCCCGAGCTCGGCGCCAAGAAAGCGCGCGCCATTATGGATCGCCTGGCGCTCTCGCACGACCTGGTGCGCGACGTGTGCCTGCTCATCAAATATCACGACAAGCCACTGCGCCCCGAGCGCTCCTGCCTGCTCAATATGATGCGCGCGCTTTCGGGCGAGGGCGTCGACACGCCGCGTTTGATGGATGAGCTCATGGATCTTAAGCGTGCCGACACGCTCGGCAAGGCCCCGTCGTGCTTCTATTACGTTGAGACGATTGAGGAGATGCGCGCGATGGCGCACGAGCTGCTGAAGGCGGGGGAGCCCTATACGCTCAAGATGCTCGCCATCAACGGCGGCGACCTGATCCGTGCCGGAGTCAAGCCCGGGCCGGAACTGGGGCAGCTACTCAACTCCGCCCTCGACGCCGTGATCGAAGACAACATCCCCAACGAACGTGAAGCTCTTTTGGTCCATCTCAACTTGAATTAGCTACCCAGTTTACCTGTGTGTTCCATAACCTGCCGACAGAATATAGTCATCAGCTCCTAATTCTATTCCTTTCACTATATTTTCATC
>CABUDB010000265.1 GCA_902490245.1 uncultured Collinsella sp. | reverse complement strand
TCCATACAGGCTTCGGATGGTCAAGCGCGTCGTACCAAATTCCTCGGCGAGGTCTTTTTCGGACGGAATCATGGAACCCGTGGGATATATACCGCGCTCGATACGCTCCTCGATACGGCGTCGAATGCGCATATAAACCGGGGTGGCATCTACTGTTTCAGCCATTGTTCACCTGCCACGCTCCTCATGCCGTTCTTTTCGCCGTTATCGGCAAAGCGGAACTTTGTGGGCAAAATCACCGATTTGCAATGCTCCACAAAACGCATGTCCTTATCAAATTCTATCGTGCTCTCATAGAACACCGGCGTTCCCTCTTCTTGCTGGAGCAACTCGGCCTCTTCGGCGTTCAAACGCGAGATGGAGATATGCTCACGTCCATGCTCAACGCGCACGCCACCTTCTTTGAGCAAGACATCGTAAAGGCTCTCACACTCAAAATCGTGATCGGGAAGCGAGGGGCACAGGGACAGGTTAACGTGAGCCGTCTCGATTGACGCCGGCTCGCCCTCAATAAGTCGAACACGCTGCATGCGGAGCAAAGGAGCGCCTACGGCAACCCCAAGCTTGTCGGCAAGCGCCTCATCCGCCTCGATGGCCCCGGTGGAAACCAGACGAGAAGAGGGGTGCAGGCCGGCAGTCCGCACAGCATCGGAGAAGTTATACGTTTCCTGAAAGATATTGAGCGGTTTGGGAGGACACACATACGTACCCGATCCGCGACGGCTCTCGAGCGTTCCACACGAGATGAGCCGCGTGATACCGGCGCGCAACGCCGTACGCGAAACGCCAATCTCTTCGCACAGCACGCGCTCGGCCGGCAGGCGATCGCCGCCGGCAAGCTGATGGTGCTGGATATACCAAAGAATCCCCTCAACAGCACGATCTTTGGGGGGAATTGCATAAGATTCGCCTGCCATTGCACAGACTCCTCGTTCAGAAACGTATGTCGCCAAAATTAGGCCAGACCACCCATGGCATCAAATTCGGCCTTGATCTTTTCGGCGACATTCCGATACGACTTATACAGGCTTGAATCGCGTTTGACTTCATCGGTCATAACGGGAATCTCTAGTTTGGAAACCTCGTCTTTTCCCGTCTGAACCGCCACAACAACGCCCATACCAAGACACATATTACGCTTGGCTGCGTTCATTTTTGCCGCCTTAGCGGGATTTGCCAGAATACGCTGGGCAAATTCCTGCTTAGAGACCGCTTCATCGGCCTCCGGATCGCCCGCCTCGGCCACTTCGCACTGCAACACGTCCGCATAGTCAAAAATCTTCGGCTCGCCGCCGCGCTGATGTACGGCCCACTTGCGACGCGTGGCATCCTGGTAGATAGCCGGCAAAAACGTAAACCGCGGCGGGTCCAAAATCGTATCCGTGATGGTAAACACATCGGGATCAAAGGCATCCTGCGGGTTTTTCTTCTTGAACAGCCCCATATCAGCCTCCCGTACTAACATTTAACAACTCAAGCTGAATATAGCACCAATTTCAAGCCGCCACCTCACCCTATCGGTACGCGGCGTCTGTGGCTCGCCCAGCGGAAGAGTTCACGGACGAGGGCCGGGGAGGCATACTCTGTTTTGAGAAGTGGGCTTCGCGAACTTCTCAAAACAGAGTATGCCTCCCCGGCCCCGGCAATGTATCGTAGGCTGACCAAAGTAAGATATACAGTTTCCAAGGCCGCAACAGCAACAGCCCCATCACATTAAAAAATATCAGCGCCGCATATCGAAACGGTCGAGAGGGCCCAGCCGGGCAAGGCCCCAGCGCGAGACCGTCCCGGATGCCTACCCGCACAGCGTGGCTACGAGCGGGATAGTCAGAATGGAGCAAATGATCGACAGAAACGTGCACTGCATCATGGGGCGTGCATCCTTACCGTATTGAAGGCAGTACAGCGTACCGTTGCTGCCCACCGGCATTGCCATCTCGAGCACAAGCGTCGCGATAAACATGGGCGTCATGCCGGGCCACAAGCGCGCGACGGCAAGACATGCCACCGGCACGACGACCAGGCGAAATGCCACGGCGACATAGGCACGCCAGTTGGTGAGCATCTCGAGCGGACGGTACTTGGCGATAGATGACCCCATGAGCAGCAATGCCGCCGGAGTGGTCATGGTGCCAACGATGGAAATCGAGTCGCCCAACACGCCCCAATCGGTCCATCCGGTTAGCACGACTCCAAGCACAACAACACTTGCAATGAGACCAGGGCTCTTGCAGCAGGCGGCAATATTGCGCATCTGCTTTTTAAGGCCACCATCCATTCCGCTAAATAACATGACGCCGATGGTAAACATAAGAAAGTTTGGGGGGATAAGCGCAATCGATGCATACAACAGCGCTTGTTTTCCCAACACTGCCGAAATAACCGGAAAACCGATAAACCCGGCATTACCGAAAAGCACGGCGAAGCGATACGAGCATTCCGTCCCCTTGGGAACGCGAAGAGCAGCGGTGACAGCAAACGCGATAACGGTCGCCACCACGTACATCGCAAAGGACAGGCCCATGAGCGAAAACGTATCGGCAATGCTCGGAAGTTTCACGTCATCGCCCAGCGCTGACGAAAGCACCAAGCACGGTAGCGCCACCTGCAACAGCAGATGCGACAGCTCGCGCTCGAACTCCGCTTTCATAAACCCCAGCTTGGCGATACACCACCCCAACAAAATAGGCAACGAAACCGTCAACATCTGGAGCGCTACACTCGTAAAGCTCAT
>CABUDB010000264.1 GCA_902490245.1 uncultured Collinsella sp. | reverse complement strand
CGCCCCCTTTGTTGAGGTGAGCCGTCAAAAGATTCGCGGCGAGGTTGCCCGCGAGCTCGAGGAGCTCGGTGTTTCGGCATCTGCCGAAAAGGTCCGTGAGGTCGTTGAGGACCGTCTGCGTGACGAGATCCGTCGCGGCGTCCAGACGATTCAGTATCAGGTCGTGACCCTTATGACCACCAATGGCCAGGCGCCGTTCGTGACGGTCTTTATGTATCTCAATGAGGCCCGTACGCCCCAGGAGAAGCACGACCTTGCCATGATCGTGGAGGAGACGCTTCGTCAACGCTATGAGGGCGTTAAGAACGAAGCCGGTGTGTGGATTACCCCGGCATTCCCCAAGCTTATCTATGTACTCGAGGACGATAACGTTCACGAGAATTCCCCGTACTTCTACCTGACCCAGCTGGCTGCCAAGTGTACCGCCAAGCGCATGGTGCCCGATTACATCTCCGAGAAGAAGATGCGCGAGCTCAAGCTGTCGAAGGGCGAGACCGCCGGCAACGGCGATTGCTACACCTGCATGGGTTGTCGCAGTTTCCTGACGCCCGACCGCTCGGGCAACGGCTTTAACAATGTCGCCAACGCGCTGAACTATGACCCGACCAAACCCAAGTACTATGGCCGCTTTAACCAGGGTGTTGTGACCATCAACCTGCCCGATGTCGCGCTGAGCTCGCATCAGGACATGGACAAGTTCTGGAAGATCTTCGACGAGCGCCTTGAGCTGTGCCACCGTGCTCTGCTGTGCCGTCATGAGCGCCTGATGGGCACGCTTTCGGATGCCGCGCCGATTCTTTGGCAGTACGGTGCCCTAGCGCGTCTGAAGAAGGGCGAGACGATCGATAAGTTGCTCGTGGGCGGATACTCTACCATCAGCCTTGGCTATGCCGGCCTGTATGAGTGCGTCAAGTACATGACGGGCCACAGCCACACCGAGAAGGAAGGCACGCCGTTTGCCATGGCCGTCATGCAGCGCATGAACGACAAGTGCGCGGAGTGGAAGGCCGAAAGCGATATCGATTTCTCGCTGTACGGTACGCCGTTGGAGTCGACGACCTACAAGTTCGCCAAGTGCCTGCAGCGCCGTTTTGGTATTATCCCGGGCGTGACGGACAAGGGCTACATTACCAACAGCTATCACGTCCACGTGTCCGAGGAGATCGATGCCTTCGATAAGCTTAAGTTTGAGGGCATGTTCCAGCAGCTTTCGCCGGGCGGTGCTATCTCTTACGTTGAGGTTCCCAACATGCAGGACAACCTCAAGGCTGTCATTCGCGTGATGCAGTACATCTACGACAACATCATGTACGCCGAGCTCAACACCAAGAGCGACTACTGCCAGGTGTGCGGCTACGATGGCGAGATCAAGATTGTTGAGGACGATGGCAAGCTGGTGTGGGAGTGCCCCAACTGCGGCAACCGCGACCAGGAGAAAATGAACGTCGCTCGTCGTACGTGCGGCTACATCGGTACCCAGTTCTGGAACCAGGGCCGAACCGAGGAGATCCGCGACCGCGTGCTGCATCTCTAATAACCATCCCAGGCTGCCCTGTAGCGAGGCCCCGGACCTTTACTCGCTATTTCGGACAGTCCTGGCTCACGACGGAGGCGCCACTGGCGCCTCCTGTTCGTGCGGAACTCATATCGAGCAAAGGTCCGGGGCCTCGCTACAGGGCAGCCAAGTTGATGTAGCTGAGATGCAGCGCGCAGTCTGCTCACTCCTCGAAGTTCTTAGCGGAAATAAGTCGAGTTGCAGCTGCGATTTACTTGCGATGGTGGTTGAGCCGCAACCCAGTTTTTATTGGACCTCGAACCCTATGCTCGATGTTCGCTTCGTTCATTGAGTTACCCTTTGCATGAGGCCGGGACATATCGTCCCGCCCGCAGTTTCGCAGGCCGCAGGCCGAGAATGTTTGAGGACGGGATGATATGTCCCGGCCTCCCGGGAGAGTTACCTATGAACTACGCGAACATTAAGTATTTCGACATTGCTGATGGAGAAGGCGTTCGTACTTCTCTGTTTGTAAGCGGGTGCCGTCGTGGGTGCAAGAATTGCTTTAACTCTGTTGCGTGGGACTTTGCTGCGGGTGAGCCGTTCGATCGTGCCGTCGAGGACAAGATTATCGAGAGTCTCGATCATCCCTTTATCGATGGTCTGACGATTCTGGGCGGCGAGCCCATGGAGCCCGAGAATCAGGCGGGGCTCGTTGAGTTTGTCGAGCGTGTTCGCGCGGCCTATCCAGTGGGGTCGGGAAAGACCATTTGGTGCTTTACTGGCGACGTACTCGAGGAGCTTATGCCGGGCGGTCGTCATCATACCGAGGTGACGGACCGCATCCTTGCCTGCCTTGACATGCTGGTGGACGGCCCGTTTGTTCAGGACCTGTACGATATCTCGCTGCGCTTTAGGGGTTCGAGCAACCAGCGCGTGATCGATATGAACGCTACGCGCGCCCGTGCTGAGCGCGAGGGCGTTGCGCTTTGTGATGCGGTTGAACTTTGGCGTGATGATCCGGTCTATTCGACCCATACTATGTAGCTTGTGGTCGATGCCGGAGGGCGTGGTACCATAGCGCGAACGTGAAATCGGAAAAGTGAGGCCCAGATGGTCGATCAGGAAAAAGTCGAGGCCGCCATTAAGCTGTTGCTTGAGGGCATAGGCGAGGACCCAACTCGTGAGGGCCTGCTGGAGACCCTGGCGCGCGTTGCCCGTATGTATGGTGAGATCGCCGGCGGTAT
>CABUDB010000263.1 GCA_902490245.1 uncultured Collinsella sp. | reverse complement strand
CGATGGCGGCGTCCAGGTGCAGCAGGTCGACCTCGACTAACTCGGCAGCCTGGTTATACAGCTCCTGCACGGCGCGCTGAACAGCGGCCTTGACCTCGGGCGTCAGGCCCTCGGCCTCCATAAACGCGGGGATGATGCCCACGCGCTTGCCCTCGATACTGTCGTTGAGATGCTCGGTAAAGTCGACGGCGCAGTCCTGGCTGGTGCAGTCGTACGGATCGTGGCCCGCGCCGGTAAGCGCGTTCATGGCCAGCGCGACGTCCTCGACCGTGCGGCCAAAGGGGCCCACCTGGTCGAGCGACGAGCCAAAGGCAACCACGCCGTAACGGCTCACGGCGCCATACGTGGGCTTAAAGCCCACCACGCCGCAGAGCGACGCCGGCTGGCGAATGGAGCCGCCGGTGTCCGAGCCCAGCGAGAGCGCGACCTCGCCCGCGGCGACGGCTGCAGCGGAGCCGCCCGAAGAGCCGCCGGGCACACGCTCGGTATCCCAGGGGTTGTTGGTGCGGTGGAACGCCGAGCTCTCGGTGGAGCTGCCAAAGGCAAACTCGTCCATGTTGGCCTTGCCCATGGGCAGGCAGCCGGCGTCGAGCATGCGCTGGACGCAGGTGGCGGTGTAGACGCTCTGGTAGTCCCCGAGCATGCGGGAAGCGCAGGTGGTGCGCGTGCCCACGAGGTTCATGTTGTCCTTGATGACCAGCGGCACGCCCGCGAGCGGGGGCAGCGGCTTGCCTGCGGCACGGTCGGCATCCACGCGCGCAGCGGCCTCGAGCGCAAGCTCGGGCGCCACCTGCAGGAATGCCTGGACCCCGCCCTCGCGCGCCTCGATGGCGGCAAGGGAGGCCTGGGCCACCTCGGTAGCGGTAAAGTCGCCAGCGGCAACGCCTGCGGCGATCTGGGCGGCGGTAAGGGAATCGAAGCTCTGCGCCATTACTCGCTCTCCCCCTCTCCCAAAATGGACGGCACGCGGAAGTAGCGGTCACGCGCGCTGCCGGCGTTTTCGAGCGCGACATCGAGCGGCAGGTCGCGCTCGGGCTCGCGCAGGTCATCGCCCATCACGTTGGACAGGCTTCCGATGGGATGGAACGTGGGCTCCACGTCGGGCAAGTCATATTGCAAGACGGGCTCGAGCATCTGGACGGCGTCGTTCATGTAGGACGTCATCTGGGTGAGCTCGTCATCGGTCAGTGCGATCTTTGCGTACTCGGCGATGCCGCGCACGTCTTTCTCGCTGAGTGCCATAGGCGCTCCCTTCCGCATAACAGATAAACCGCTCTAGTATACAAGGCAACGCCGCTTGGAGCAGGTGCTTTACCCAAATGCAGCGAAAACGTAACGAGGGCGGCGGGCTGGCAGGCGGCGGGCTGGCGGTTCCGCAGCGAAACCGCACCGTCCATAGCGAAAACCGTCTCGCCCACAACGAAAACCATCCCGCCCGAAACGAAAAGCATCACAACATTCGACACTTTTCGTCAAAATCGAGATTTTCATCGAATGTTGTGATGGTTTGGAAGCCCCGACCACCATAAAGATGCCTGTCCCCATTGTGGTGGTTCTGGACGATGTCTTATGCCGAGGCCTTGGCCTTGCGGCGCTTGCGGACCGCGTGGATCACGATGTCCAGCAGCAACAGCACAATGGCTACGACCACGATGAGCACGGCAAACTCGCGCTTGCCCCAGTGGCGGCCGGCCAGCGACTTTTGCTTGTCGACGTCCTTCTTGTTGTACTTGGTGCGCACGCAGTGCACCAGCAGGCGATGGTCGTTCACGCCGTAGGGCGTGCAGGTGACGAGCGTCACCTTGTCGGCACCCGGCTCGATAGTCAGCGACTCCATCTCCTCGGGCAGCACCACCTCGGAGTCCACCATCCTGTAGGCGAGCGTCTTGTTCATGGTGTGCAGCAGCACCAGGTCGCCGGGCTCCAGCGAATGGATGTCGTCGAACATGCTCAGGTTGCGCATGCCCGAGTGCGCGGTAAGCACGCAATGCGTCGAGGTACCGCCCACCGGCAGGCTCGTGCCCTCCAGGTGGCCGACGCCCGCCATAAGGACTTCCTCGCTCGTGCCGTGGTAGATGGGCATGCTCACGTCGATGGAGGGGATCTCGACCCAGCTCATCATGGGGTCGCGGTCAAAGATGAGCTGCTCGGCGTAGGGCTCGATCTGGTCGGCGGGAAGCTCGGTGGCCTCGCCCGCCAGCTGCTCGTTAAAGGAGCGCGCCTGGAGCAGGATGCGCTCGCGCTCCTCGGCAGACAGCGCGTCCACGGTGCTGGACACGGTGCTGATCTGGTTGAACACGCCCGAGGCCTCGAGCCGGTCCAAGATCCACGGCCAGGTCATAAGGCCCACGCCAATAAGGATGATGACGATGGTGATGAGCCGGTCGGCCCAGCGCGGCAGTCGCTTGCGGCGGCGCTTGGACTTGGGCTGAGGTTTAGGCTGAGGGCTTGAGCCGCCGTTGTCCGCGGCGTTATTGCTCTTCATATGTTTGGCGCCCTGCACCATCGCCGGTCACTCCTCTACAACTCAAGTTGTCTAAACAAATAATAGCCGATTCGCAAGCTCATGCGCCGGACAACGCCGCTAGACTGCACCGTCCAGTCGAGGATAAGCCAGCATTTGCGTTTTCAAAATGTCCCGGATCGGCTGGGCGATTCGGGATACTATGTCAATAGAAAACGATGCACCCCGCGTAAATATACGAGAGCGCGGGCGGCCTAGTTTTCTGGTTTTGTTAAATGCCCGGGCCTCTAACCCC
>CABUDB010000262.1 GCA_902490245.1 uncultured Collinsella sp. | reverse complement strand
TCACGCTTTGCCATATGAATAGTTTTCATTCGTGTTCTTCCTGTTCCGCCACGGTGATCCACGGCGATGCCCGCCGGGATGCCGTCGAGTGAGCAGCCGATAGCAGGGGAGTGCGACTGGCCGAAAATGCTCAGATGTAAAACGTTGCCAAAGGTCGAGGACATGCTATTCCTCCTCGAGCGTGACCTTGCCGCCCAGCAGGCGGTAGTGTTCGAAGAAATCGGGATAGGACTTGTTGACGGCCTCGGCGCCGTGGATCACGACCTCGCCGGTGGCGCGGCTCGCGGCGATGGCGGCCATCATAGCGATGCGGTGATCGTTGTGCGAATCGACCTCGCCGCCGGTGAAGGCATCGACACCTTTGATGATGAGGTCATCGCCGGCAATGCGCACCTGCGCGCCCAGCGCGGTGAGCTCGCGGGTGGTGGTGACCAGGCGATCGGATTCCTTGATGCGCAGGCGGGCGCAATCGCGGATGAACGTGCGGCCTTGCGCTAACGATGCCACGGCAGAGATAACGGGCACTAAGTCGGGGATGTCATGCGCGCTCATCTCAAAGCCGGCGAGCTTGTCGGACTGCACGGTGGCAGCGTTGGTGGAGCGCACGATGCGGGCGCCAAAGCGCGAAAGCGCGGCAAGCACGTTACGGTCGCCCTGCGCGGAGCTCAGGGATACACCCTCCACGGTGATGGGGTCGGTGCCGATGGCGCCGGCGCACAGCCAAAAGGCCGCATTGGACCAATCGCCCTCGACGGCCACGCTGCCGGGCGTGCGGTACGAGCCGCTGTTTACGCGGAAGTTTGTGACCTCGGGCTTGTCATTCTTGGCGGGGATGCGCTCGACGTTGACCTCGACGCCAAAGGCCTTCATGGCCTGGATCGTCAGGTTGATGTAGGGGCGGCTCTCGATGAGGCCGGTTACCTGCACACAGGAGGGCTGGGCGAGCAACGGGGCTGCCAGCAGCAGGCCCGAGATGTACTGCGAGCTCACGTTGCCCGGCAGCACAAAGGTGCCCGGGCGCATGCGTCCGCTCGTCTTGAGCGGAAAACCGCCCAGACCCTGCAGGTCGCAGCCGGCGGCGATGATCTCGTCCGAGAGCGGGGACAGCGGGCGGGCGCCCAAGCGGCCCTGGCCTACGAAGGTGGCATCCGCACCCAGCGCGCAGGTGACAGGCAGCATAAAGCGCAGCGTGGAGCCGCTCTCGCCGCAGTCGAGCGTGCCGCCGGCAAGTGCCTTGAGCAGGCCGAACTCAATACTCTTCATAGTGGGATGGACTTGGAAGCCATCCTCGACGGTCTCGATGCGGGCACCCAGGGCCGTGAGGCAGCGCACCGTGGCCTCGATATCGGCGCAGGTGGTGTTGCAAGCGACGTGGGTCTCGCCGTTGGCGAGCGCAGCGCAGATGATGAGGCGGTGCGCCATCGACTTGGACGCGATGGCGGGAACGGTGCCCTTGAGCGGGGACGGGGTGATGCGGGCTAGCATACAGATGCGTCTCCCTTCTGGCCGAGGCCCTCGGCAATTAAATCATGGAAGGTGGAAAGTGGCGTGCGGTCGATGCTGCAGCGGCCAATGCCGTGCGGAATCACCAGGTCGATGGTGTCGCCCGCGCGTTTTTTGTCGTGGAGCGCCTCGGCGAAGATGGCGTCGGCGGAAAGCTCGCAGCGGGTCTTGAGGTCGTGGCGGGCGCAGAGCTCGTCAATACGACCGGGCAGCTCGGCATCGCAAATGCCGTGCAGGGCCGCGGCACGCGTGATGATGCCCATACCGATCGAGACGCAGTTGCCGTGTCCCAGCTCAAAGTGCTCGCAGGCCTCGACGGCGTGCCCGGCGCTGTGTCCAAAGTTGAGGAGCTTGCGCTGGTTGGTTTCGCGCTCGTCGGCGACGACCACGGCGCGCTTGATGTCGATGTTGCGGGCGATGATGAGTGCTACGCGGGCCACATCGCGGTTGAGCAGCTCCAGCGTGAGCGGGGTCTTCTCCAGCTCGGCGAAAAGCTCCGGATCGGCAATCACGGCGTGCTTGACGACCTCGCCACAGCCGTCAGCGAACTGCTCGGGCGTAAGGGTGGCCAGGCACCCCACGTCGGCGATAACCACGCTCGGCTGCCAAAAGGCGCCGGCCAAGTTCTTGCCGGCAGCCAGGTCGATGGCCGTCTTGCCGCCCACCGACGAATCCACCATGGCGAGCAGACTCGTGGGGATCTGTACAAACCTGCAGCCGCGCATGTAGGTGGCAGCCACAAAGCCCGCCACGTCGCCCACGACGCCGCCGCCGAGCGCCACGATCACGTCGGAGCGCGAAAGCTCGTGCTCGGCCACAAACTCTAAAATGGCAACATAGGTTTCGGCGCGCTTATGGGCCTCGCCGGCCTCGAAGGTGCAGATGCTCACCTCGTAGCCTGACGCCTCCAGGCTCTGCTTAACGGGCATCTGGTAGAGCGGGCCCACGTTGGTGTCCGTCACGATGACGGCCTTGGTGCCGCCGGCAGTGGCGCGCACGAGCGGTCCCGCCTGCTCCAGCAAAAACGTGCCCACATGCACCTTGTAGGGGCGTGCGGTGTCGATATCGATGGTAATCGCCATAAGCTTCGGTCCTTTCGACCTGGCGTGATAGGTGGTCTAGTGGGAGGCCTCGTCGTCGAGTGCGCGCTTAATGCGGTCGCCCTCGGCAAGGAGATTCTCCAGATAGCGCTGGTCGCGGTCCTTGAGCGCATGGCTGTAGGCGCCAAGGGCCGCGAGCAGGGGGTCGAGCGGGAAGGCGAGA
>CABUDB010000261.1 GCA_902490245.1 uncultured Collinsella sp. | reverse complement strand
GTGCTTGCCAGCCAGATCGGCGTGATGATGGAGGTTCAGTTTAAGAGTGGCATCCATTCTGACCGCATCGCCGCCATCGGCATCTCCAACCAGCGCGAGACCACGGTGGTCTGGGACCGCGTGAGCGGCCAGCCCATCTATAACGCTATCGTATGGCAGTGCCGTCGTACCGCGCCGGCGATCGACGCGTTGGTTGAACAGGGTTGCGAGGAGCTGGTGCGCTCCCGCACGGGACTCACGCTTGACCCGTATTTCTCGGCCTCCAAGGTGCAGTGGATTCTCGACAACGTCGACGGCGCACGCGAGAGCGCGGCGGCGGGCGACCTCATGTTTGGCACCATCGACACCTGGCTCATCTACAACCTCACCGGCGGCCAGGTCTTTGCCACCGACTACACCAATGCCAGCCGCACGGCACTCTTTAATATCCATACGCTCGATTGGGACGACGACCTGCTGGCGCTCTTTGACGTTCCACGTTCCATGATGCCCGAGGTTCGCTGGAGCTCGGGCGACTACGGCCGCGTCGCGAGCGACATCATGACCAACATGCCGCCCATCATGGGTGTGGCGGGCGACCAGCAGGCATCGCTGTTCGGTCACTGCTGCTTCTATCCCGGCCAGACCAAAAACACCTATGGCACGGGCTGCTTTATGCTCATGAACACCGGCGACGAGATCGTCGAATCCAAGAATGGCCTGGTCTCCACCATCGGTATCGCTGCGGACGGCAAAGTCAGCTATGCGCTCGAGGGCTCTATTTTTGCCGCCGGCTCAACGATGAACTGGCTTCGCAACAACATGGGCATCATCTCGAGCGTGAGCGAGTCGGCACAACTCGCCGCTTCGATTAGCGACAACGAGGGCTGCTACTTCGTTCCCGCCTTTGCGGGTTTGGGCGCTCCCTGGTGGGACCCGCATGCCCGCGGTATCGTGTGCGGTCTGACCGGCGCTTCGAGCCGTGCGACCATCGTACGTGCCGCCTGCGAATCCATGGCATATCAGAGCTACGACGTGCTGCGCGCCATGGAGCAGGACGTGGGGCTTTCGATTGAGCGCCTGTCTGTCGATGGCGGTGCCTCGCGCAACGAGTTCATCATGCAATTCCAGGCCGACCTGCTGGATATCCCCGTGCTGCAATGCGAGACGGTGGAGACCACGGCAATCGGTGCCGCGTACTTGGCGGGTCTTGCCGTCGGCTATTGGGAAGACCTGGAGGAGCTGGAGCAAAATGCCCAGATCGTTAGGACCTTCCTTCCCCACATGTCCGCCGAGCGCCGCGAGCAAAACCTTGCGGGCTGGCGTGATGCAGTCAGGCGCTCGCTCAGCACCTCACAGTAGGGCTGCGATGGGCTGCTCGATACAACAAACCGCTAAACTAATGCATGGCGTGCGGCGGCAACATTGCTGCACGCCTTGTCAGCAAGGCCGTTTTGCGGCCGCAACGAAAGGGGCAATCAATCCATGACCGTCACCTACGATGCGTCCCGTGTGGCGCTTGTCGACCACCCGCTCGTCCAGCACAAGCTGTCGATCCTGCGCGACAAAAACACCGGCACCAACCAGTTCCGCCAGCTCGTGCGCGAACTCGCGCTTTTTGACGGCTACGAGGCCATGCGCGACCTGCCCATGGAAGACGTCGAGGTCGAGACCCCCATCACTACCGCCACGTTCAAACAGCTTGCCGGCAAGAAACTCGCCATCGTGCCCATCCTGCGTGCGGGCCTTGGCATGGTCGACGGCATCCTCGACCTGGTGCCCTCCGCTCGCGTGGGCCACATCGGCATGGAGCGCGACGAGGTCACCCACGAGCCGCACGAGTATTACTGCAAGATGCCCAAGGATATCGACCAGCGCATCTGCCTGGTCGTCGACCCCATGCTCGCCACGGGTGGTTCGGCCGAGATGGCCATTAGCTACCTGCGCGAGCGCGGTGTCAAGGACATCCGCATGCTGTGCATCGTCGCGGCCCCCGAGGGCCTCAAGTCGCTGACTGAGAAGGATCCTGATGTGCATATCTATACCTGCGCCATCGACGACCATCTCAACGAGGCGGCCTACATCGTTCCCGGCCTGGGCGACGCCGGCGACCGCATCTACGGCACGCTCTAGTCGCTGGGCTAAGACGGCCGCGGCTGCAAATACGAAGAAACGGTGCGCGCGGATGAACAAAAGGCGACCGCGCGCACTCCTGTTAACGGACGTTTTGCCCTGCAGGGTTCGAGAAAAACGTATTACCGTACCTGCGGCATAAAGAAGGTCTTAAGAAAACGAACAGGTGCGTATTAACCGATGCTTTTTCGGTTGTACTTTAGCGATTGGCTCGTACAATAGTCACCAATGTTTGGCGGGAACTGTTCTGTGAAGCGTTAAAAAGGAAAGTGAGGACGCCAGTGTTTCAGATAGCCGATCTGCTCGCTATCGTTGCAGGCGCCATCGCGGGCGCAATTGCCTTCCTTCCCTTTGTCTTTACGCTCAAGCCGGTTCTTGACGATAAACAGAATGCGGACATGCTCAAGGGTATGGTGAGTCTGGCGGTCTCGGCAATCGCCCTGCTCGTCTTTACCTTGGTTGTGTTTGTGTTGTTCGGAGAGGCATTTCGCATGTTCCTCCTGGGCGAGGCGATCGGCTTCGTGGCCTTTATGGCCGCCTGCACGGTTCGCGTCGCCAAGGCGCTGCGAGATCCTCATGAGGTCGAAAGGTAAGTCGTGGAAATTTTTGAAAAGCTGCCTGATGAGATTAATCATCTGGTCAGCGAGTTCAGCTCCACC
>CABUDB010000260.1 GCA_902490245.1 uncultured Collinsella sp. | reverse complement strand
CCTCCCACGGGACGATGGCGGCTTCGTGCGTTTTCAGCGCCGTCAGCAGGGCAGGCCATGGATATCCTCATGCGCTTGGGCGTGTCGTCCGCTTCCATTAAAAAAGCCATCGAGAAGCTTACCGCCAAGGGTCAGGACAAGAAGCGTCCGCTCGCCGGCGCCGGTGCCGGGCGTCCCGGTGCGGGCCTGCCGTTCTTTAGCGGTTCGGACGCCTCGCAGCAAAAGGGGAGCGGTACCGATACGCTCAAGCAGTTCGCCACCAACCTTACGCAGAAAGCACGCGACGGCGAGCTCGACCCCGTGATCGGTCGCGAAAAGGAAGTCCAGCGCATGATGGAGATCCTTTCGCGCCGCACCAAGAACAATCCGCTTATCCTGGGCGATCCCGGCGTGGGCAAGACGGCTATCGTCGAGGGCCTGGCGCAGCAGATTGCTGCTGGCAACGTGCCCGAGAACCTCATGAACCAGAATATCTGGACGCTCGACCTGCCGGGTCTTGTCGCGGGCGCCAAGTATCGCGGTGAGTTTGAGGAGCGCCTCAAGAACGTGATCCAGGAGGCGACCGAGGCCGACGACGTCATTCTGTTTATCGACGAGATGCACACCATCATCGGTGCCGGTTCTGCCGAGGGATCCATCGATGCAAGCTCCATGCTCAAGCCCGTGCTCGCGCGTGGTGCCTTCCAGATTATCGGCGCCACCACGGCCGAGGAATTCCGCAAGTACCTCACCAAGGACCCAGCCTTCGAGCGTCGCTTCCAGACCATCGATGTCGAGGAGCCGAGCGTCGAGGACACGGTCAAGATCCTGACTGCGCTCAAGCCGCGCTACGAGGAGCACCACCACGTGCGTTACACGCAGGGTGCCATCGAGGCCGCTGCGAACCTCTCCAACCGCTACATTCAGGATCGCTTCCTGCCCGATAAGGCCATCGACCTCATTGACGAGGCCGGTGCCCGCGCTCGCATCGCCGCGAATCGCGCACCCGAGCCGGTGCGCGAGGCCGAGCATCGCATCGAGGAACTCAAGGCTGCCGCACAGGAGGCTACCGAGAGCGACGACATGAACAAGGCCGCCGAGATCACCGAGCAGCAGAAGGCCGCCGAGATTGAACTCGCCGAAGCCAAGGCCGCCTGGACCGCCGAGCTCGACGCCAGCCCGCTCACCATCGACGTGAGTCAGATTGCCGACATCGTGTCCGTGACCTCTGGCGTGCCGGTTTCCTCGCTCACCGAGAGCGAGAGCCGTCGCCTGCTGCAGACCGAAAGCGTGCTCAAGACCCGCATCATCGGCCAGGACGAGGCTGTCGAGGCCGTGGCCAAGGCAGTGCGTCGCAGCCGTTCGCCGCTCAAGGACCCGCGTCGCCCCGGCGGCAGCTTTATCTTCCTGGGCCCCACCGGCACGGGCAAGACTGAGCTCGCCAAGACGCTCGCCGAGTACCTCTTTGGCAGCAAGGACGCGCTCATCAGCTTCGACATGTCGGAGTTCGGCAGCGAGTTCGAGGTCTCCAAGCTCATCGGTAGCCCTCCGGGTTACGTGGGTCACGACGAGGGCGGTCAGCTTACCAAGGCCGTTCGTCGTCACCCGTATTCGGTCGTGCTGTTCGACGAGATCGAGAAGGCGCACCCCGACATCTTCAACATCCTGCTGCAGGTGCTGGAGGAGGGCCGCCTGACTGATAGCCAGGGCAAGACGGTCGACTTCCGCAACACCGTGATCATCATGACGTCCAACGTGGGCGCCCGCGAGATCGCGCAGGATGCGAGCGTCGGCTTTGGCACCACCGGCGAGCAGGGCCTCACCTCGAGTGAGATCAAGGGTCGTGCGATGGGCGAGCTCAAGCGCCTGTTCCGCCCCGAGCTGCTCAACCGTATCGACGATATTGTGGTGTTCCAGAAGCTCTCGGGCGAGAACCTGACTAAGATTGCGCACCTGCTGGTGGACGATCTGCGTCAGCGTTTGATTGCCAACGGCATGAACATCAAGCTCACCGATGCGGCCTATGACAAGATCGTGGCCGAGGGTACCGACCTCACCAATGGCGCGCGTCCTCTGCGTCGTGCTATCCAAAAGCTCATCGAGGATCCGCTGTCCGAGGAGCTGCTGGCCGGCGAGTGGGGCGAGGGCGATACCGTCCTGTGCGACGTGGCCGATGGCAAGTTTGTCTTTAGCCACGGCACGGGTGAGATCCCGGCGCCGCGTCCGGCGGGTGCGCTCGGGGGCGATGCCGCTCCGGCGGCGCCGCACACCGGAAACGCCGCGCCTGTGGGAGGCGGCGTGACCTCGGGCCCCGGCGGCATGATGCAAGCCGGCTCTGGTGCGCTGTAGGGATTGACTATAACCTTGCATGACGGGGCGTTCCCGATGAGGGAGCGCCCCTTTTCTTGTAGAGAAGAGTTTCCGGTAACGATAAAATAATTGAATAAGATCTGCTGGATGGCAAAAGGAGTTACTATGGCGAATAGCGCTCAAAGAATTGAGATGTCGTTCGATAACATGAGAAAAATGGGAATGGTTCTTTGTGCCATGCTGGTACTTATAGCCATCGCTACTATCGCCGTCTTTGGTTCGGCATTTATTGTTGCATGCCATAGCATTTTGAATGGCGCAGTGGTAATCGAGGGGGTCGTTGAGCTTGGTGAGGGCGGCAGCATCGCGCTTCCAAACTTGGCGCTATGGGCGGTTTTGCTCCTTGCAGGGGAGTTTACATTGTTAAGCATCAGCTTCGATGTCGCCCGTCGTCAATCGCCTTTTACTATTCGACATGCACGGATGATTGCCGTTATTGCT
>CABUDB010000259.1 GCA_902490245.1 uncultured Collinsella sp. | reverse complement strand
TGCATATAGATGGGGGTGGCACAGTCCTTTTTAATAAATGAGTCGTTGACGCGATTGGTCACAGTATCTCCTGATTACTTTGAAGCAAAATTGCCTTTATTTTACGTTGTTCTGCAGCGTTAACTTATTGAGATTGTAATTGCAAAGAATAAATTACGTATTTAGTGTGCGGCTTCTGCTGCCTTGGGCGCCTGTTCGAAATCAGCGACTTTGGCGCGATACTGTAGGGGATAGAGGCCGTGCGGAGTCTATTCGGTTCAGGATGCGGCATAGCCGTTATCGAAAAAAGCACCAAGGGGCCGTCCCTCGGTGGTGGTTTTTGCCTTGGGTTATGGATTGTGGTTAGTCCCCGTTGGCTTGGTTTTTGCCGGTGGCGTAGTCAATCTGCACATGCGGTTGCAGGTTGTAGCAGTACACATGGAAGCACAGCGTCTTGCCGTGATCCTCGACCGATTGGGCCTCAAGGCGCACGCCGCGGCAGAGAAGTTCCTTTTCGTTGTACATGGGCGTGACGCGGTAGAGAACATGGTTGCCCGTGTCGTGGATGTAGTCGAGGATCTGCTCTTCAAACGGCAGCATGCCCGTTTCGTTGAGATAGCGCGTGCCGGTGAGGAGATTCTTGCGATTGGCGTTCTCGCCGCAGAGCGACCAGGCGATGAGGTGGCAGCGGTTGTAGAGGCTCTGGCCTGGAATAAAGTCGTAGCGCTGCTGGTGCCAACCGGCGGGGTGGATACGTGAGATATCGCCGCGCTTGCCTTTGCCGAGCGATTCGAGTCCTATGCAGGCGAGTGCTTTGCGGGTACGGCCCAGGCTGTCGAGCTTTGAGAACTTCTTAAAGCATCCTTCTTCGGTGGCCCGCTCGTATTCATCGAGCGTGAACGACGGTGTGCCGAGCGGGTGCGTGCCATCGGCGCGAAGGGCAACGTAGGGGTTGCCGGCGTAGTCGGGAATGCTGCTGAGATATACGCCGCGGGCGCGGTTGAGATCGGGGTTTTCGACCTCGTCGATGGGGGTGGCGGCGCTGTCCGCGGAAGCGCCGTCGCCGGTGTCGGTTGTGGTGGATTCGGAGCCATCGTCGGTGCTTTGGCCACCTTCGGAATCCGTGGAGCTTGCCGTTCCTGATTCGAGGCGGGCGACCAGGTCAGCCTCGTCCTCGGTGCGGCTGGGGCTCTCGTTTTGCTTCTCGGCCAGGGCCGCCGCCTGCTCATCGCTTTGCGGCGACAACAGTTTGGGTGCCCCGTCGAGAGATCCTGTAAACAGCGCAAATCCCAGCACCACGGCGGTGCCGATGGAAAGTACTTGCTTGTAGGCGGACTTGCGCGACATGGGGGCTCCTGGATGGACGGTTGGGAATCTACCAGTCTAGCAGGAGCCGCCGAGGGTCGTTCTATCGAACAAATACTCAAGATTTGGGACAAACGCTACGGATTCATTTGCCTCATATGGAGCTGCGGTGGTTGGGCGTATGGGGCTATTTGACATTTCCCTAGATAAAACCTGCCAAAATAAACCTGTCCCTTCTTGGCAGGTTGGCGACAATTTATGTAGCCCAGGTTGAGTATAAGCGAGCGAGCAGATTCCGGGTGCGGCAAGGTGACGTGAAACAAGCGGGCGCTGACCTTTTGGTCGCGCCCGTGAAGTTGAACGTCAGTTTGCCGTGCCCGGAACCTGCGCAGCGCCGAGCAGTTACGCCGTTTGTAAAACGGCGTAACTTAAAGGTTCATGTTGCCGTGGATGTAGGGGGTGACCTCGGGGGAGATATGGCCGCAGCCTAGGTTGCGCAGGGCAGATTCGATGGCGGCGGGAAGCGGGGCCTTGCCCTCGTCGTTGACCGCGGTCCTGCCGAGGGCGGCGATCTTGGCGACGTCTGCCGGCGCGGCCTCGATATGCATGCAGCCGCCGACGAGGCGTGCGCGGACCTGGTCCAGGCCAAGGTCGTGCAGGTAGTCCTCACAGGCGCGGATTACATCGACCTTCTCGCGCGTGAGCTCCTCGCCCGTGGGGACACGCGTGGCCAGGCAGGCTCCTGCCGGCAGGTTCCAAACGGGATAGCCCCAGGCGCGCAGCAGCTCGCGCTCTTCGTCCTTGGTAAAGCCGACCTCCATGAGGGGCGAGCGCACGCCGAGCTCCTGGGCGGCGCGCATGCCGGGGCGGTAGTCGCCGCGGTCGCTTGCGTTGCTGCCGTCGATGACGGTGGGAAAGCCCAGCGACTTGGCGTGGTTGACGATGGCGGTAAAGCCGGCGCGCTTGCAGTGGTAGCAGCGGTCGGCATCGTTGCAGGCTACCTGGGGGAGCCGCAGCTGATCGACCGAAAGATTGAGCACGGGGAGCTTAAAATGCGGCCCCTCATTGGCCTGCCCATCAACGGACTGCTCAAACGAAGCCTGCTCGGGCGTGCCGATGAGCGGCGTGGTGAGATGGACGAGGAGGGTATTGGTAGGCATGATGCGGGCGCATACGGCGGCCAAAAAGCTGCTGTCGACGCCACCGGAAAAGCCGATGGCGACGCGTCCGTATGCCAAAAGCAGCTGCTCGAGCGCTGCGAGTTTGTCCTGAAGCCCCTCTGCAGGTGCGGTGGTGTCTGAAAGCATGAATCGATCCTTGCCGTTGAGTACTCGGTCGAAAACTATAATCCTACCGAGCCACTTGTCATAAGACTTCTATCTATGTAACGAAAGTGCAATATGCTATATACGTTATATACAAGTTTACAAGTGCGGTAAAGTTGCGGGGGGTACAGCAGCGCGAAGCGATGGGGGACCGATATGATCAAGGCTGTTATTTTTGATATGGACGGAACGCT
>CABUDB010000258.1 GCA_902490245.1 uncultured Collinsella sp. | reverse complement strand
ATTGATATCGTAATATCATTTTTTGCATTGATTCTTACTTTGCCGATACGGGCGGTGGGTATTCGCCACCGTCTGTCAAATCAATCTATCCGCATGAAACATTAAGGACGCATCAGGACCCTTCTCTCCGTTTTTCGCTCAGTATGAACTACTTGGTAGATTGTAAGGCATGTCCCAACCATCTACCAAAGCAAAACCACCACAAAGGTGCCTGGCCCCCTTTGTGGTGGAAATGACGTTTGCCCAGATAAAACCTGCCAAAACAAACCTGTCCCTTTTTGGCAGGTTATGGCAGCGCAGCGAGCCGGCCCTTAAAGGTGATCTTGGATAAGATCGCAGATGGCTCGGGCGTCGTTGATGTTGATGGCTCGGGTCGCAAAGCCGGCGTCGAAGGCCTGACGTGCCAGGGCTTCGTTGCAGGCAAGGGCCAGCGTGTGACCGTCGACCAGGTCGAGCGAGCTCTTGCCGCGCAGACGGTCGACACCGGAGCGCGCGACCACGATGTTGTCGAAGCCCTCGGTCTTGTAGCCCTCGATGATCACCATGTCGACATCGTTGTAGCGCGACAGCAGCTCGCGCGCGGGCATCTCGTCCTCCTCGCGCGTATCGGCGTACTCCGCCCAGCGCGTGGCGCAGATGAGGCCCACGTGCTTGGATCCGGCCTGGTGATGGCGCCAGGTGTCCTTAGCGGGCACGTCGATATCAAAGCCGTGATGCCCATGGTGCTTGAGCGAACCCACGCGCAGGCCGCGGCGAGTGAGCTCGGCGATAACCTTCTCGACGAGCGTGGTCTTGCCCGAGTTTTGGTAGCCGATAAACGCAATCGCGGGGACGGCCGGTGCCGGAGCTGCGGACGCGACGGCAACGGGTGCGCTCGCGGGCGCGGCACCGTCAGCGGCCACGGACTCAACAGCAGCGACCTGACGCTCGGCACGATCCCACACGCCCGAGCGGCCGCCCTCCTTGTGCAGCAAGCGCACGTCGACGATTTCCATGCCGCGATCGACCGCCTTGCACATGTCGTAGATTGTCAGGCACGCGGCACTCGCGCCGGTCAACGCCTCCATCTCGATACCCGTCTTGCCCGTCACGCCGGCCGTAACCAGTACGTGAAAGCCAACCTGCCCGTCCGCGCGTGCCGGCGCCCAGCCCTCGGGCACGTCCTCGACAGGCGTCCCCGCCGGAGCGATGGGCGCAATGTCGCACTTGCTCTTGGTAATGAGCAGCGGATGGCACATGGGGATGATGTCGCTCGTGCGTTTGATGGCCATGATGCCCGCCACGCGTGCGCAGGCAAGCACGTCGCCCTTCTTGGCGCGGTCCTGCAGCACCATGGTCTGCGTCTCGGGGTGCATAAGGATGGTGCCCTCGGCGATGGCGATGCGATGGGTCTCGGCCTTGTCGGACACGTCGACCATGCGAACCTCGCCCTTGGCGTCCACGTGCGTCAGCTCGTCGCGGCGGGCGTCGCGGGCTGGCTCGGTGGCAGCACTGGCAGTCGGCTGCGCTGCCGCGACGGCATCGCCAGCATTCGCCGCGGCAGCGTCTTTGTGGGCGGACATCGCGGCCCTGCGAGCGGCCTTGGTGGCATCGGCGTACCTGCTTTTGGCCATATGATCATCCTCCGATTTGGGACATAAATCGTTGCGTGCCCTCAATTATCGCGTGTTCCTGCGGTTTGTGGGCCACGGCATCGCGCCAAATCGAAAGTACCTGCATATCATCACCACGGCGCAGGGCGTCGCGCACCGAATACTCGGCATCGCTGAACAGGCACGGACGCACGTTGCCATCGGCCGTCAGGCGCAGACGGTTGCAATTCGCACAAAAATGGTTGGACATGGCACTGATGAAGCCGACCGTTCCCACCGCGCCCGGAAAACGCCAATAACGCGCGGGGCCCGCACCGGCAGGAGCGTCGTTGATGTCGAGCGGTTCGAGCTCGCCCAGCCCCACCGCAGCGGCCCCGGCATTGATGCGCGCCCGCAGCTCGTCGCTCGGCACGGTATCGCTCGCGTCCCACAGCTCGGGATTGAGCGCGGGCGCATGAGGGTCCACGGCGCAATGCGAGCTCGTACGCTCGTCGCCGATGGGCATGTATTCGATAAAGCGCAGGTGGATGGGGCGGTCGAGCGTGAGCCGCGCGAGAGCCGCCACATCCTGGTTGAGCCGGCGCACTACAACGCAGTTGACCTTAACGGGCTCAAAGCCCCAAGCCAGCGCCGCGTCGATGCCAGTCATGGTCTGCTCGAGCCGACCCAGGCGCGTGATTTTTCCAAAGAGCGTAGGGTCGAGCGTGTCGAGCGAGATGTTGACGCGGTTAAGCCCGGCATCTTTGAGCTGCGGTGCCAGCTTAGGCAGCAGAGCGCCGTTGGTGGTGAGCGAGATGTCCTCGATCTGCGGAATCGCGCGGATGTCACGAATGAGCGGGATGATACGGCGGCTGACCAGCGGCTCGCCGCCCGT
The DNA here is from genome assembly GCA_902490245.1 of uncultured Collinsella sp. GTDB lineage: Bacteria > Actinomycetota > Coriobacteriia > Coriobacteriales > Coriobacteriaceae > Collinsella. Next base: position 353 of record CABUDB010000258.1, on the reverse strand, counting down.
CAGACGCACGCGGCAAATGCCCTCCCCCGCCACCAGGCGCACAAAGCGAGCGATTTCCTCGGCGCTGAGCAGCTCGTCGTGCGCGCGGGGCGCCACGCCATCGGCCGGCATGCAATAGATGCAGCGAAAATTGCACTTGTCGGTAACGGCAATGCGCAGGTAGTTGATATCGCGGCCAAAGCCGTCATGTTGCACGCGCCCGTCCACGCAGCCCTCCCCTCACGCGGCGTTTTATTCTTCGGAAAACATAATACCCCACGGGAGAATCATGCCGACACCCGTACGACAGGACAGGTCGCTTCGAGCAAAACCAGCTTCCCAAGCCCATCCTCAGCACAGACCATCACAACATT
>CABUDB010000257.1 GCA_902490245.1 uncultured Collinsella sp. | reverse complement strand
CCGCCGCTATCATCGACGGCACGGTGCGCGAGGGCGATCAGGTGACGGTCGATGCCGACAAGGACGGCGGCTTTACCGTCGTGTGCGATAACACGCCGGCGGCCACCTACGAGGTCCCCGACGCCGAGTAGATTTTTGGGATATGCCTTAAAATCTACCAGCCGTCTCTAAACGCCAAGGGCGGCGGATCCATTGGGTCCGCCGCCCTTTTTCGTGCGACAATCGATGATGCCGAACGGATGCGATGTAAGGAGCTATGCAGATGAAAGACGAGATCAAGACAAGCGCGCCGGCGCCCAGGCCCACGTCCAAGCCGGCGCCCAAGCCGCGCGACCCCTACATCCGTGCCGAGAACGAGGACGATGACGGCTACGATCCCTACAGCGATCGCCGCCCCGAGCGCGAGCCCCTCTTCGAAGCTGACCCCTGGCGTTAAGTAGCTCATTGGGGACGGGGCTTTTTTAGCTACTTTGTTTTCGGCTAGAGGCGTTCATGCCTGCCCCCCTCGGCCGCTCGATATCCTCCGGGAGGGGCCACTAATAGAAAACTTGCTTATCCATTAATCAAGATACGCACAATCTTGCTCTCCTGCTAATCAAGAATCGTTATAATCTTGATTAGCAGGAGAGCAAGATTGGAGAATTATGGCATTCAACGACTTGGTGGCTCAAAAAATAAAGGACTTTGAGCAACAGGGGATTCCGCAGGTCTTTGAGCGCGACCTTGATCTGGGCAACCCGCAGGAGCCAAAGCGCGACAACATCGTATATGTGATTGTGGGCGCCCGTCGTTGTGGAAAGACGTATCGCCTGTATCAGGAGATGCGGCGGCTTCAGGGCCAAGGCGTCGAGCTTGACCGGATGCTATATTTCAATTTTGAGGATGAGCGCTTGCGTCCGTATGAGCCATCGCTACTAGCGGACGTGCTCGATACATTCTATGCACTATATCCTGCTGCTCGAGGCGAGGGCGCCTACCTTTTCTTTGACGAGATCCAGGAAATACCCGAATGGGGTGCGTTTCTGCGACGCGTGGTCGATACGGAGAAGGCGACCGTTTACGTGACGGGATCTTCTTCTAAGATGCTGTCCTCAGAACTTAAGAGCGAGTTCAGGGGCCGTTCTCTTGTGCGAGAGCTTTTTCCGTTGAGTTTTTCGGAATACGTCCGATATAAGACGGGGGGCGTTCCTGAGTCGAACGCGCCCTTCTCCTCAAGCGCTGCAGCGTTGCTCCGACACCATCTGGTCGGATATCTCGAGCGAGGGGGATTCATCGCGACACTTGAGCAGACGCCCGCAGACGCGATTCAGCTGCTACAGGAATATGCGTCGCGAACGGTCGCTATGGACGTTGTGGAGCGTTACGACGTCAAGAGCCCTCGTTTGGCCTCACTGTTTCTGACGCGGTGTATGGCATCTTCGGGACGAGAGCTGTCGGTGAACAAGGTGTACAACGAGTTCAAGAGCAGGCAGATACCCGTCAGTCGTAATTCGCTCAGCGACTTACTTGAGTATTACGAGGACGCCTACCTGCTGTTTTCTGTGCCGGAGTTTACGCGTTCACTTGCAAATAATACGCGGTCTGCGTCTAAAGTCTACGCTGTCGATCCTGCGATGTTTGGAGCATTCTCTCCCGCATCGGCATTGGACCAGGGCCAGAGGCTCGAGACTGCGGTGTTCAATGCGCTCAGAAGAAGGACTCCTGCGGTGCGGGTCGGTTCGGTCTGCCGCCTACTGGTCAAGGAGAAGAATAAAAGCCATGAGGTTGACTTTGTGGCTGGGGATGCACTTCTCATGCAGGCTTATAGCCTGACTCAGGTGAGTGTGGATATGGCAAGCGAGAAAACGCGCGAACGCGAAATTGCAGCCCTCGATGCCTCGATGGCCCAGTTTGATCTTGGCGAGTCGGTAATCGTTACTATGGATGAACAGGCCGATATTCCATGTGAACACGGTGTGGTACACGCTGTGCCCGCATGGAAGTGGCTCCTTGCCTAATCATCTACGGATCTGTGGGGCCAGGACCTCCTGGCCCCTTCATCACGGTTGGGGAGTACCATGATGCGCCCGGCTAGTCCTGGGCCTTGATGCTCGGCAGCAGAATCTGGGCGATGTAGTCGCATTCGAGCTTGGTGGCAGCGTCGGCCTTGCCGTCTTTGCCGACCAGCACGCTCTTGATCTGGCTGTAGGTGTAGCGGTTGCCGGTCGTAAGCTCGACAAGCTCAATGGCTGTGTCCATGGGATAGGTCGACACGGGGTTCTGCGTGCGCCCGTTGATGGTCTGGGGCACCACGTACGGATAGACGGGGCCGCTGGCGTAGACGGTATAACCGTTGCCTAGATTGGCCGCACCCAAAACCGTATCGCCCTCATCGGGCGTAAAGCTCTCGCCCTCGCGCACCGCGACGAGCGTCACAATCGGCGTATCGCTGTCGCCGGCAAGATAGATGCATAGCGTGCTGCCATTTTGCCAAGTCTCGACCTTGCCGTACCATTCGACGGGGATATCGAGCTGGTAGAGGTCGGTTGCCTTGTGACGGGCGTCGGCATCACGGGCTGCCTGTGCCTTTTGCGCGCTCACGGCATTGACGGCGGCGTCGCGCCGCGCGGTTGCCGCCTGCTGGAGCACCTTGGCGGTGGCGGCGGAGCTCGCGCCGCCTTCCTCGGCATACTTGGCGGCGGCGTCGATCTGGTCGTTGGTTACCGTGTCGGCCGAAGGCACCTTGAGTTTAAAGGCAGCCTGGGCACTTAAATCCTGTCCATCGCTCTTAACGGTGACCTGCGTCTTGGTGGTCGGGACGGTATAGATGGTGCCGTCGGCCGCGATGGGGGAGGCAGCGA
>CABUDB010000256.1 GCA_902490245.1 uncultured Collinsella sp. | reverse complement strand
CCGCCCTAAGCCGCCACCACAATAACGTGCCGCACTATAAGAGGCGGCACACAAACTCTACTCTCACCTTTTCTGCAGAGAGTAAGCAGCGCCTGACCGGCGGAGCGCGGGGGCGGGAAATACCTTTACCTCGCGCGACCCTGCGGAGCCGTGAGCGAGAGGCAAAGGTATTTCCCGCCCCCGCGCTCCGCAACACGCGCTAGTAGTTCACCACCTGCTCCTCAAAGTACGCCTTCGGGTGGTTACACACCGGGCACACCTCAGGCGCCTCGGCACCAACGTGCAGGTGCCCGCAGTTCAGGCACTTCCACACCTTCACGCCCTCACGCTCAAACACCTCGCCCGACTCGATGCGCTCGACGAGTTTGTTGTAGCGCTCCTCGTGGGCCTTCTCGACGGCGGCGACGCCACGGAACTTCTCGGCGATCTCGGCAAAACCCTCCTCCTCGGCGGTCTTGGCGAACTCATCGTACATCGTGGTCCACTCGTAGTTCTCGCCCGCGGCGGCGTCGCGCAGGTTGTCCAGAGTGCCCGGAACGGCGCCGTCGTGCAGGTACTTAAACCACAGTTTGGCGTGCTCGGACTCGTTGCCTGCGGTCTCGGCAAAGATATTCGAGATCTGAACGTAGCCGTCCTTCTTGGCCTTGGAGGCATAGTAGCGATACTTGGTGTGTGCCTGGGACTCACCGGCAAAAGCGGTCTCGAGGTTCTTCTTGGTTTGGGAATTCTCAAAATCCATAGGTGTACTTCCCTTCAACGCATGCCGCCCGTAGGCTTCGAGCGGCCTCGTCTTTAGGATGCCCTCATGCCGAGAATTTAAACCTTACAATCCCGTTCTTCAGATTTGAGCGAGCTATACACTCAGCCAACGATCGCTCTCGGAGCGGCAAAAGCCCTCGCGCTCCAGATCGGCAAGAATACTTGCGACCAGCTCGCGCTCGACCGACTCTCGGCCGGCTGCCGTCTCCATCTCGTTAACACCTGTAACAGCTTCATCAACCGTAATGCCCGCAGGCTGCCCATCGCGCGCCGCCAGCAGCATGCGCACAATGTGGGCGCGCTTTTGGCGACGCGAGCCCTCAAACTTGGACTGACGGCTATAGCCCGCCGACCGCCTGGACGGATTGGGCAACGTCTTTTTTAGATATGCGCCGTAATCCAGCAACGCGTAATACCACGCGCGCGGCGTGTCGGCATCATCGAGCGGCGCGGCAAAGGGAGCGATCTCGTCCGCCGACGCACCGGGGGCCGCCGGACAGGCCGCCTGGATCAGCGGCACCAACTCGCGATCGGGAACGGCCGGCACATCGGGAAAGAAGTGATGCAGAAAGACCGTGCGCACGTTGGTCTCCAGATACACGCCCGGAAGATCAAACGCAAACGACCGGATACCCTGCGCCGTTGCCGGGCCAATACCAGGAAGAGCGACCAAGTCACGTGTCTCGTGCGGAAACTCCCCGTCCCAGTCCTCTACAACGCGCTGGGCGGCCTTGTGGAGCGCCAGAGCGCGTCGGTTGTAGCCCATCCCCTGCCAAGCGTCCAAAACATCGGAAGGCGCGGCCTGGGCAAGCGCCTGCACGGTCGGAAAGCGATCGAGCCACACCGGCATACGCGTCTCCACACGCGGCACCTGTGTTTGCTGCAACATGACCTCAGAAAGCCAAATGATGTACGGATCGCGCGTGCGGCGCCACGGAAGGTCGCGATAACGCAGGACCCCTTCCGAACGAATCATCGAACGAAAGGGGTCCTGAATCATGGCTATGCTCCTTATGCGGCGCTATTCCTCCCGACAAGCGTGCGCGCAGGTGGCGTACTCGGGAAACGCTTCGCGGTCGGCGAACTTGGGATCGACGGCCGGGAACTGGCGGTGAGCGACGATGTCGCCGAGCGAAACGGAATCGAGGTAGTCGCGCATCAACGCCTGAGCTCCGGCCCACAGGGGATGATAGCAGCACGCGCCCATGCGCGCACAGTCACCATCGGGCGCGGTGCAATCGTTCATAACCATAGGACCCTGAACGGCCTCGACGACTTGGCGGATAGTAACGTCGTCCGGACTGACCTTGAGACGCATGCCACCGTGGACGCCACGCAGGCTCTCCACAATACCGGCCTGGACCAAACCGTGCTGAATCGAGCGGGCAAACGAATACGGGACATTGACCTCTTCGGCAGCGGTGCGAACAGAAAGCAAGCACTCCGGATCCTCGGCAAGCATCGCCAGCATACGAAGGGCGTAATCAGTCTTCCTCGATATGTCCATTTTTCCCCTTTCAAGGAATACGAACAGCTCGAACGAGCTCCGGGGCCGAGCTTGTGTCGAGACGCTAAATGACCGCCAGGACATCCAAATGGTAAATCGGATATCCACTGAGTGCCGCGCTTGGAGCGAAATGCATCAGATGCGGCGCACAGTGCAATTTAGTATAACCTAACCCCCTGTCTCGTTGAACAGGTGTTGCGCAACAAAGCTGTTGTTCAGACAGATATACCTATTAGATTTTACTTGCGTTCCCGAAGGCGCGGGGATTCTGGGCGAAGATGCACCAGGGTGATCGTTCTATCGAAACAAAGTGCATCAAACGCAAAAAGCCACGTCCGAAGACGTGGCTTTAATTGCGTTGGCGGGAAGTACGGGGCTCGAACCCGCGACCTCCGACGTGACAGGCCGGCGCTCTAACCAAACTGAGCTAACTCCCCAGGCAGGCGTTCGCGTTTGTTTCCGCTCGCGTGCGCTGCGGGGATTAGTATACACAGAAGTCTGTCCGGCGCGCAACAACTTTTTTGAAAAAATTTTTCGGGGCCATCCGGGAGGGTCTCCGGGGCTGAGGGCGGGGGTTAAGTTTGCTGCTCTACAGTCCTGCGCAAGACGGAAAGCACATTAAGTGCTTTCCTTTGCGTGCGGAACT
>CABUDB010000255.1 GCA_902490245.1 uncultured Collinsella sp. | reverse complement strand
GCACCTGCATCCTATGTATCATCTACATCAGCTACATCCATTCCCTCTGTTTTCACTTCCGCCGTCTCCATATATGAGCAGGTCGTGCTCGCGGGCGAAAGCGATGATCTCCTCGTAGACCTCGGGCGTGCCCACCGAGCCGACCGGGTTGGCGGGCAACGACACGATCATATACTTGGCACGATCGGCCACCTCGGGATCGATGCCCGCCACATAGGGCAGGTAATTATGCTCGGCGACCAACGGATAGTACTCGAGCTTGGCATCGGCAATCTTGGCGCCCGCCTCAAAGACCGGGTAGCACGGATCGGGAACCAAAATGGTGTCACCCGGATCGAGCAGGGCCAGGCCCAAATGGCCCACGCCCTCCTGCGTGCCGTTGCACGACTGCACCATAGACGGCGTAATGCCCGAAACGCCAAAGCGGCGCTCATAGTAATCGCACACGGCTTGCTTGAGTTCGGGCAGGTCGCGCAGGGCATACTTCCACATCTCGGGGTCCTGGGCCGCTTGCGTGAGCGCCTCGACCACGTGGTCGTACGGCTTAAAGTCGGGCGTGCCCACGCTCATGTTGTAAATGGTCTTGCCCTGAGCCTTCAGCGCAAGCAGTTTGTTGTTGAGCGAGGCGAAGACCTCCGCGCCAAAGCGGTCGAGACGCTGCGATGCCTGCATGGTGCCACCTTTCGATATGAAAAACGCGGCGCTCCGACAAGAGCGCCGCGCGATACGGGCCATCAGATTGCAAAAGTGTAACGCTTGCACCCGCTGTTTTGGTTCAATTTGGCAACCTTAGTCCATCGGATTGAGCGCGTCAATCTGGGCGAGCCACAGGCGCGAGCTGGCGTCACTCGGCATGCGCCAATCGCCGCGCGGGCTGAGCGTGACCGAGCCCACCTTGGGGCCATCGGGCAGGCAGCTGCGCTTGAACTGCTGGGCAAAGAAGCGACGGTAGAACGTGCGTAGCCACGTGTGAATGGTCTTGACGTCGTAGACGCCCTCGAAGCTCTTGAGCGCCATGCGGTAGATCTTGCCCGGCTCAAAGCCAAAACGCAGCAGGTAGTAGAGGAAGTAGTCGTGCAGCTCGTACGGGCCCACCAGGTCCTCAGTCTTCTGCGCAATCTCGCCGTCGCCCGTGGGCGGCAGGAGCTCGGGGGACACCGGCGTATCGAGGATATCGAGCAAGACCTCGGCAATACACCCGCCAAAGACATCGGCCGCATAGCGCACCAGATGGCGCACAAGCGTCTTGGGCACGCTCGCGTTGACGGCGTACATGCTCATGTGGTCGCCGTTATAGGTAGCCCAGCCGAGCGCCAGCTCCGACAGGTCGCCCGTGCCGATGACAAAACCGCCAGCCTGGTTGGCCAGATCCATCAGAATCTGCGTACGCTCGCGGGCCTGGCTGTTCTCGTAGGTCACGTCCTGCACGGTCGGATCGTGCTCAATGTCCTTGAAGTGCTGCTCCACAGCCGCGTGGATCGAAACCTCGCGGAAGCTCACGCCCAGGTCGCGAGCGAGCGACTCGGCATTCGACTTGGTGCGATGCGTCGTGCCAAAGCCGGGCATGGACACGGCAGTGATGCCCGTGCGCGGCAGCCCCAGTGCATCGAAGGCACGCACGGTCACAAGCAGCGCCAACGTGGAATCCAGACCGCCCGAAAGACCGATGACCGCAGCCTTGGTACCCGTATGGGCAAGGCGGGTCTTGAGGCCGGCAGTCTGCAGGTCGAGGATGGTCTCGCAACGCTCGGCCAGGTCACCATGGTCGGCCGGAACAAAGGGCGCGCGCGGGAAAACGCGGTCGATGTCGCAGGCGTTGCGCAGGACGGGAGCCTCGGAGAGCGTGCCCTCAAAAGAGAACTCAACGGTCGTGGCCTCCGGAGCATCGTCGGCACGCGTCCACGTCGTCGAGCGACGGCGTTCAGCAACCAGGCGGTCAAGGTCAACGTCGGCGATGGCCATATCGCAGGTAAGGAGCTTCGTGGCGGCGAGCTTAGATCCGTTTTCATAGACGAGGTTCTCGCCCGCAAAGACCATATCGGTCGTGGACTCGCCCTCGCTCGCATCCGCGTAGGCATAGGCGCAGTACAGGCGCGCGCTTTGGTTAGAGATAAGGCTGCGGCGGTAATCTGCCTTACCGATGATCTCGTCGGAAGCGGAGGGGTTGAGAATCACCGTGGCACCGGCAAGCGCCATCTCGGTCGAAGGGGGCGCCGGCACCCACAGGTCCTCACAGACCTCAACGCCCAGCACCAGGTCCTCGGCGCCCTCATCACAGCAACGGTAGACAAGCCCCGAACCCAGCGGGACCGGACCCTGACCGGCAAATTCAACCCACACGGGATCCGCAGGCGCCGGAGCAAACCAACGGCGCTCATAGAACTCGCCATAGTTGGGCAGATACTTCTTGGCCGTGAGACCCAAAAGCTCGCCCGCGCAGCACACGGCGGCGCAGTTGTAGATATTCTCGGCAACTGTAACGGGAAGACCGACAGTAAAGACAATCGGCAGCTCACGAGTCTCGTCGAGGATATGCACCAGAGCAGCCTCGCAGGCGTGAAGCAGCGTGCGGTTATGGAACAAATCGGCCGCGGTATAGCCGCACAGGTTAAGCTCGGGCAGCACCAACGCACGAACGCCGCGCTCAGCAGCCTCGCGAACAGCCGCCAGCGCAACCTCGGCATTGCCCTCGACATCGGCCACGCGAATCCGCGGCGACGCCGCCGCCACACGCAAAAAGCCATCGTTCTTATTAGCCGAAACGCAGCATTGCCTTGTTGATCTGGACACTGGAGGCCCCTTCTACCCTGAGATTCAGTCTAACGGACGTTCACATATCTCTAACTAGCCAAAGCAACCTCCCAGTTTACTGAGAGGCCAACCTGTGCTAAGAGCATGTATTTCAAAATTAAGGCATATCAACGTCACATCTT
>CABUDB010000254.1 GCA_902490245.1 uncultured Collinsella sp. | reverse complement strand
TGAAAGTCAAACGGTTCGACCGGGAGAGCCGCATTCGGTAGGGGCTCTTGCCCAGGATCTTTTCCATCAGAGCACGGACCACCGGGAAGGCCTCGACGTCGCGGTTGTAGTTGACCGTGGTCTTGTTGTAGGCCTCCAAGTGGAAGGAGTCGATGATATTGGCATCGTCGAGGTCGGCCGTGGCGGCCTCGTAGGCAATATTGACCGGATGCGTAAGGGGCAGATTCCAAACCGGGAAGGTCTCGAATTTGGCATAGCCGGCGGCCGTGCCATGCTTGTGCTCGTGATAGAGCTGAGACAGGCAAGTAGCGAGCTTGCCCGAGCCAGGGCCGGGCGCCGTCACGACAACGAGCGGTCGGGTGGTCTCGACAAACTCGTTCTTGCCATAGCCGTCGTCGGACACAATCAGATCGACATCGTGCGGATACCCCTCGATGGGATAGTGCAGCTTGGCGGGAATACCGAGCGCGTTCAGGCGGTTGCGGAACACATCGGCAGCGGGCTGTCCAGCGTACTGGGTGATGACCACGGCCGCGACAGCAAAGCCGTTGCCGCGGAACAGGTCAACCAGGCGCAGCACATCCTCGTCATAGGTAATGCCAAGGTCACCACGAGCCTTGTTTTTCTCGATGTGGTTCGCGTTGATCGCGATGATAACCTCGACATCGTCGGCGATGCTTTTGAGCATGCGGAACTTGCTGTCCGGCTCAAAACCCGGTAGCACGCGGCTGGCATGATAGTCATCGAACAGCTTGCCGCCAAACTCCAAATACAGCTTGCCGCCAAACTGCGAGATGCGCTCCTTAATGTGAGCAGCCTGCAGCTCGATATACTTCGCGTTGTCGAAACCCTGGCGCATGTATGGCTCCCGTCCCGTTTCGTAAATTAAGTTCCTACGCGATTATAACGGAGCCTGCCCTCCCCGATGCCCAGGCCATCAACAGGCACCAACCAAACACGCCATCGATAAGTTGCGGTGAAATAGCTCCTGTTTAACCCCTCAAGACGGCCAAACGGGAACTATTCCACCGCAACCTCCCCTTTTGGCGCAAAGTAACCTGACCCCTTTGCACCAACAGCAGAAACGTCGCGGGCAGAGAACGGACAGCGAACAGACACCAGAGCGAGCAAGCCGCCCCCTGCGCCAACAATGGCAGCGCCGCAGGTTGAGCATAAGTCAGCGAAAGCCCACCAGAGCGAGCAAGGTGACGTGAAAGAGGAGGGCATAGGCCTTTTGGCCATGCCCGACGATTGAACGTCAGATTGCCGCTCTGGCGGGCTTGCAGCGTCGAGTGGTTCCGGCGTTTGGTAAAACGCCGGAACACAAGAGCGCCCCCTCCCGCGCACGGAACGGGAGGGGGCCAAAGGTAGGAGTCTACCGGTGGGGTTACCCCACCGGACAGACGATGACCAGGTGATCCGTTATAGGATCGTCATGGTTTCCGTGGGGTACCCAAGGGGTACTTAGAGCATCACGCAAGCGACGGTCAGGATGATGGCGCAGACGACGGAGAGAGCGACGATGAGCTTAAGAGCAAACTTGAGCCAGGTCGTCCACTCGATCTTGGCCAGGGCAAGACCGCCCATGATGGCGCCGGAGGTCGGGGTGAACAGGTTCACGACACCGATGGCGGCGGAGAAGATCATGACCATGACCTCGGGCGAGAAGCCGAGCTTAACAGCCAGCGGTCCCATGATGGGCATGGAGACAGTAGCCATACCGGAGGTCGAGGGGATCAGGAAGGACAGGCCAAAGTAGACCAGGAAGCTCATGGGAGCGAAGATCACGCCGGACAGGCCAGCCAGAGCATTGGCGGCAGCGTCGAGGACGTAGACGTCGAGGCCGGTGCTAGCCATGAGGACGGAGATACCACGGGCGAGAGCGATGACGAGGACAACGGACATCATGTCGGCAGCGCCGGTGATGAAGGTGTTGACGATCTGCGTCTCGGACAGGCCACCGATGATACCGATCAGGACAGCCATGAGGAAGAACCAGGTGGAAGCCTCGTCGAAGTACCACTGGCCAATGGGCAGGCCGGTGATCAGGGCAGACCAGCCCTGAACGATGGCGTTACCGTCGGCGTCATAGACAGCGCCAGCATCGAAGAAGTTGGCGACGCCCTCGTTGAGGTCGGCCAGCGGGATGAAGCCGACGATCATGACGACGAAGGTGAAGGCAAAGGCGATCAGAACACCCTTCTGACGACCGGTGAGCTTGACCTCCTTGTGAACCTCGGAAGCAGCCTTGCCGTGAGCCTCTTCGGCGTCCTTGAGCTCCTGCATCGAAAGGATGGTGGAACCCTTGTCAGCCTTGACCTTCTTGGCATAGCTCATGACGAAGAGGATGGACATAACAGTGGTAACAATCCACAGGACGGCACCGAGGCCGATGATGATGGACTGGTTGACCTCAATGCCAACGCCGGTCAGAGCGTCGACGGCAGCGCCGACGGCGAACGGGTTAACCGTGGAGCCCAGGCAGCCGCAGCCAGCGCCGAGCAGGACGGTGGCAGCACCGACCATAGGGTCGAAGCCAGCGGCCATCATGGTAGCGGCAAGCAGGGCGTAGAAGGGAACGGTCTCCTCGCACATACCATAGGTGGTACCACCGAGGGAGAAGATGAACATCAGCACGGGAATGAGCATGATCTCATTGCCCTTAAGCTTCTGCACCAGAACAGCAATGCCGTTGTCCAGGGCGCCGGTCTCGGTCATCATGCCGAGGAAGCCGCCGAGGATCATAACGAAGAGGCAGACGGGCAGAGCGTCAGCGAAGCCCTTGACCGGGGCGGTGCAGAAATCGCTCAGGCGGGCAGCGGTAACCTCGCCACCGGACGTACCGGAGACGATAACGGTAACAACCGCGACGATTGCCAGCAGAGCAAGAAGAATGGTGAACGATGAAGGCATACCGCGCTTTTTCTTAGCGGTCTCAGAT
>CABUDB010000253.1 GCA_902490245.1 uncultured Collinsella sp. | reverse complement strand
CGACCACCGAGATCTACACTCTTTCCCTACACGACGCTCTTCCGATCTACCTAAAAGTCTGATGCAATTAGCTTATAAAATCAAAGGCGCAGAGAACATTGCCTTGGTTACGGATTCGATGCGAGCCGCCGGCATGCCGGATGGAAAAAGTATTCTCGGCAGTATTGAAGAAGGACAAGAGGTACTCATAGAAGACGGTGTTGCCAAACTGCCGGATCGTTCTGCTTTCGCAGGCAGTGTTGCTACTACCGACAGACTGGTACGAACTGCCACTAAAATAGCCGAGATTCCTCCTTCACGGCAGCAAGCGCGCGCTCCACCGAGGCGTCGGAATAGCCTCCGCCGCGGCGATCGGCGACAAAGCCCTCCACGACCTGACGGGTCACCTCTTCAAAAGACACAATACCCGCCCGCTCCAGATAGGCGCAGTACGTCGTCAGGTCACGACGATAGGCCACAATCGTGTTGCGCGCCAAGCCCCGCTCGACCGCGAGGTAATCGAGATACTCCCCCGCCGCCACGGCGAGCGACGAGGGAGTAGCTTCGGTATGTTCCTTATTCGCCGGCACCCTTAGTCCGTAGCGAGGTTCATGGGCGTCACCTGCAGACGGTCGACACCCTCGTGCTGGCCGATCGAAGCGCGCACGAACTCTCGGAACAGCGGCTGCGGATTAGTCGGACGGCTCTTGAACTCGGGGTGAGCCTGGGTTGCCACATACCACGGATGCACGTCGCGCGGCAGCTCGACCATCTCGACCAGGCGCTCGTCGGGCGAGAGGCCAGAGATAACCAAGCCGGCATCCTCGAGCTGGTCGCGGAAGGCGTTGTTGAACTCAAAGCGGTGACGGTGACGCTCGTAGACGAGTTCCTCGCCATATGCCTCGCGAGCAAGGGTATCGGCGGCGAGCTTGCACGGATAGGCGCCCAGGCGCATGGTGCCGCCCTTCTCGGTCACGTCCTCCTGCGAGCTCATCAGATCGATGACGCTAAACGGGCCGTCCGGATCGAACTCAGAGGAGCTGGCGCCGGCAAGGCCGACGACGTTGCGGGCGAACTCGCACACGGCGACCTGCATACCCAGGCAAATGCCCAGATACGGAATCTTGTGCTCACGGGCAAACTCGGCCGCGAGGATCTTGCCCTCCAGGGCGCGCTTGCCAAAGCCGCCGGGGACCAGGATGCCCGAGGCGTCGCCCAGAACCTCAGAGACATTCTGCTCGTCGAGGCTCTCGCCGTCGACCAGCTGGACGTCCACATGGCGATCGTAGAAGACGCCCGCATGGTGCAGGGCCTCGATAACCGACAGGTACGCATCGGGCAGCTGCGTGTACTTACCCACGACGGCAATCTTAACCTTATCGGCGTGATGGTTGGCATGGTTCTGCTTACGCAGGAACTCATTCCACTCGCTCATGTCGCGCTCACGCGGGTCCAGGCCCAGGCGCTCGCAAATACGCAGGTCAAAGTCCTGCTCGGCAAGCAGCTGCGGCACGTCGTAGATGCTCGCGCAGTCCTCATTGGTAAAGACGCAATCGGTGTCGACGTCGCAGAAGCTTGCGATCTTTCCGCGGATAGCGTCATCGATATGGTGGTCGGAGCGCAGCACGATGATATCGGGCTGGATGCCAAAGCTGCGGAGCTCCTTGACGGAATGCTGCGTGGGCTTGGTCTTGACCTCGTGGGCGGCGGCAATATAGGGAACGAGCGACACGTGGATGTAGCAGACGTTCTCGGAGCCGGCCTCCTTGCGGTACTGACGGATGGCCTCGACAAACGGTTGGGACTCGATGTCGCCGATCGTGCCGCCCAGCTCGGTGATGACTACATCGGAGCCGGTCTGCTCCTCGATGCGGCGAAACTTGTCCTTAATGGCATTGGTGACGTGAGGAATCACCTGCACGGTACCGCCCAAAAAGTCGCCGCGACGCTCGCGGGCGATTAGGCTTTTGTAGATGGCACCGGTCGTAAAGTTGGAATCGCGGGTCAGGTTCTCATCAATAAAGCGCTCGTAATGACCCAGGTCCAGGTCGGACTCGTAACCATCCTCGGTTACAAAGACCTCACCATGCTGGAACGGGCTCATGGTACCGGGGTCGACGTTCAGATACGGGTCGGCCTTCTGCATCGTTACTTTGTAGCCACGCGACTTGAGCAGACGGCCCAGCGAGGCCGCGGTGATACCCTTGCCCAGGGACGAAACCACGCCACCGGTTACGAACACATGCTTGGTCATATTGAGTTACCTGCGCTTCCCGTAGAAGTTGTTTATCCACATCTTACGGGTCTTCATTGTAATACTCGCGCCGCGGACCGTCCGCAATTTTTCTCGCGTGCGATTGCATTTCTCAATCTTGAAACAAAACGCCGCCCGGTTTCCCAGGCGGCGTCACTATGGCAAGGGTTACATGCTGCTATCGATCAGCAACCTCGTCCTCAAGCATTTCTTGAACGAGCATGCCGGTACGGACGCCCTCAAGATACCACTCACCACGTTCGGTGAGGCAAATGCCATTTGCAAGCTGACCGCCGTCGTCGCTATAACGCGAGACGACATCAATCATACCTTCGGAATCCAAGCGATCGATTGCGGCGCGGGCACGATACGGCGAAACCCCCACGCGCTCGGCAAGCGTTTTGCGCGAGAAACCATACGGCCCGCCATTGTCTTCGGTTTGCTGGTCGATCTCCATCAACACCAGCACCTCGACACGCTTCATATCGTTGACACTCGCACGACCCTTGCCCGCCATAGCAGCCTCCTCAAACCGAGCACGAGCATCTAACGCGCCGTGCGCGACCGACACACCTCACGATGGCAGGTAATATCCATCATGCGGCATCCCGCTAAGGATGAAACAGTTACGGTTATTGTATACCGCTCAAATTGTTTCTAGGCAGGTAAACGGCTATTTTTCGCCGAAATAGGCACTTTATTGATCAAAAAGCCGTACCGGGCGCTAACCCGATACGGCCA
>CABUDB010000252.1 GCA_902490245.1 uncultured Collinsella sp. | reverse complement strand
ATATACATGCCCGGGCGCTTACGAACGGCCTCGAGACCTTCGAGAATCTTAATCTCGCCGCCATCGTAATCGTTTTCGTTTGCCACACGTCCTCCTTCAGTCAAGAAAATGTGTACAGCCTTACTAGTTTATCGTAAAAAAATACCCTCGGGACCGAGGGTATTTGGCTCTACAAGGCCACCAGATGCGATTTAAGGCTCTTTTTTGCTTTGCACGCCCTTGGCCCACTCGGCACTGGCTCTCATGGCATTCTCGAGGGCCTCGCGCAGTTTTTGGTCTTCGATGGGCGCCACCTGGCGCTCGATCTCGGTGCACTCGGCCTCACTTAGGTCGGCGTGCGGGGCCGGCGGGCGCTCGGTCGTCGCCGGGCGCAGGCGCTCCTTGGCGGCGGGCGGCGTGTGACCGGGCGCGGTGGTTTTGAACACCAGGCCGTCCACATGCGCACCGGCGCGCTCCATGCGCGCGCGGATGATCTCGCGCAACAACGTCATTTCCTGCGTCCACGAGGGCGAGTCGAGATACACCAGCAGCTCATTGGACTCGGGCAGGTAGCGCAGTCCCGTCACATGCCGCCCCTCGCGCGTGCCCGAGCACACCGCGTTCCATGCGCGATAGACCGTGCGCGACTCCTCGGCGGCCTCCATCTGCGCACGGCGCTTAGGCGTTGCAGCCGCCAGGATGCGCTGGCGCTCTGCGTTCAAAAACCCGCTGAAGGCGACTGTCTCGCTCTCGCGCTCGTAATTAGCACGTCTCACCCATGCTCACCACCTTGGCTCGATCAAGCAGGTCATCGGTAAAGTACCCCAGGTTGGTCGTAGTTATGACCGTCTGGATATCATCGCCAATCAGCCGCAGGAAAGCGCCGCGACGCTCGCCGTCGAGCTCGCTCATCACGTCGTCCAAAAGCAGCAGTGGGGCGGTGCCCAGGACATCGCGAGCCACGGCAACCTCGGCCACCTTCCAGGACAGCACCAGCGTGCGCTGCTGTCCTTGGCTGGCAAATGAACGGGCGGAGCGACCCGCCACGGTAAACTCGATCTCGTCGCGATGCGGTCCCACCAACGTCACGCCGCGGCGAATTTCCTCGTCGGCATGCTCGTCAAGGGCGGCCAGCATGCGCTCGTACGCCCAACCCTTCAGCTCTTCGCGATCCTCGACCTGGGGCAAAGCCCCCAGCGTGGACGCATAGGTCACGTTGGCGGCCTCGCCGGACGCTACTTGCCCGTAGGCAGTGTGCACATGGCCCGCCAGCCGGTCGAGCAGAGCCAACCGGTGCACGAGCAGGGCCGAGCCCGCGCGGGCAATCGAATCGTTCCACGCGCCGAGCATCTCGCGGCAGCACCAGGTCTCCTTGAGCAAGGCGTTACGCTGGGTCACGCAGCGCCCATAGGTGCTCGCAAGATCGGCATAGCGTGCGCTCAGTTGCATGCCAAAGTCATCGAGGGCGGCGCGGCGCACACTGGCGCCACGCTTAACCATGTCCAGATGGTCGGGGCAAAACAGCACGCTCGGAAGAACCCCGCGCACGCCGGCGGCAGAGCATCTCTTGCCGTTGCGGCTAAACGAGCGCTTACCGTCCTCCGCGCTCAATCCCATATCAAGCACGCGGCCGTCGCCCTCGAGCCTCAGCTCGATCTTGCACGAGCCCACGCCGTCATGGACGAGCTCGGCTGCGGTCGGATGCCTAAACGAGGCGCCGCTCGTCAGCAGCTGCAGCGCCTCTATGAGATTGGTCTTTCCCGCCGCGTTGGGTCCCGCAAGTATCGTCACGCCCTCGTCCAGGGCAAGGTGATAGCTATCGAAGCTGCGGTAGTGCGCGACGGAAAGATCGCGGGCGAACATGGTCATGGCGCAGCGCTAGATGCGGACCGGCATGACCAGGTACAGGTAGTTGATCTTGTCGTAGGACTTGAAGATGCCCGCCTGCGAGTAGCTCTTGAGCTCCAGCGTGATCTCCTTCTCCTTGGACAGGGCATTGAGGCAGCCGAAGATGTAGTGGTAGTTGAAGGCGATGGTACCCGACTCGCCCTCGGCCTCGACATCGATCGTCTCCTGCGCAAGGTCCTGGTCATTGGAAATGGAGGACAGGCCCATCTGCCCGTTCTCGACATCGATCTCGAACTTGACGGCGGGGTTGGCGCTCGCGATAACGGCCACGCGCTTGAGGGCGGCGTTAAAGGCGGCGACGTCGATCTTGACGCTCGTCACGCACGAATCGGGGATGAGCTGCTTGTAGTTGGGGTACACGCCCTCGATGCGACGCGACACGTAGGTGGTGTTGCCGGCCTCGAAGACGACCTGGGTGTCGGTAGCCCCGATCATGATGGTCGCCTGGCTGGCCATGATGTTCAGCGCGTCGTTAAAGGCGTCAGCCGGAACGTTGAGCTCAAAGGAGCCCTCGAGGGTCGAGGTCTCGACCTGCGTATCGCACACGGCCAAGCGGAAGGAATCGGTCGCTACCAGGCGTACGGTGTTGTTCTCGACCTTCATGTGCACGCCGCCCAGGATGGGGCGAGCCTTGTCGGTCGAGGTGACGCGCCACACGCGGCCGACCATTTCGGACAAGACATCGGTCGGCAGCTCCACGGCACTCTCGATGGCATAGGCCGGAAACTCGGGGAAGTCATTGGCATCGAGCGTGTTCAGGCGGAAAGAGCTCTTCTCGCAACCAATCAGCACCTGGCGCTCGGACAGCTCAAAGGTGACCGGGGCATCGGGGAGGGTCTTGGTGATATTGGAGAGCATCTTACAGGGAATAACCATCTCGCCCTCTTCTTCGACATGCGCCGCGATGCGATGACGGATCGAGATGGTGTAGTTAGAGGTCTGGAATTCCAAGATGCCGTCTTGGGCCTTAACGAGCACGCCCGACAGGATGGGGAGGGTGGATGCCGAAGCGACACCCTTCATAACGACGACGATGGCTTGTGTAAGCGAGCTCTGGCTGACGGTGAACTTCATCTTTTAATACCTTTCTATAG
>CABUDB010000251.1 GCA_902490245.1 uncultured Collinsella sp. | reverse complement strand
ATGTTTGTGGGCGATTACTGGTCATTGGCGGCATTGGCTGTATTGGTGTTCATTAGAGCCCATCATCTCGATTCTGGACGGCGGAGACACCATCCGCTTTGCCGATCAAGGACCCGGCATCGACGACAAGGAGCGCGCGTTCGACTTTGGCGTTACCAGTGCAAACAGCAAGATGAAGCGCTATATCCGTGGAACCGGAGCAGGGTTTCCCATGGTGCAGGAGTATTTGGAAAACGCCGGCGGTGCCGTATCCATCGAGGACAACATGGGCAACGGCACCGTGGTTACGGTAAGCCTGAACCCTAAACGCGTGCAGGAAATCGAGCGTGCCGGCGGACGCGGTGCTGCCGTGCGGCCCGAGACGGAGCACCCCACATATCCCCTGCCGGGAGCTTTTGCGCAGCAGCCCATGGCAACGCAGCAGATGCAGCCCCCCGTGGGACAGATGCAGCAGCCCGGAATGCTTCCTACACAAGAGCCCCAGGCGACATCGATGTCGATGCCGCCAAACATGCCAGAGACCATGCCGCTGGCGGATCAGGATGCAGCAGCAATGCAGCAGGCGACGGGGGCACCGGGTGGCCAGCAAATGAGCTATCAGCCGTACCAACAGGGATATCCATATCAGCAGATGCCGCCACTGGGGTATGGCCAGCAGTTCCCGCAACAGTACCAGCAGGGATATCAGCAGCCGTACCAGCAGATGCCGCAGCAGCAGTACAACCCTTGGGTCCAGCAGATGCCTCCGCAGCCTTACCAACAGTGGCCTCAAAGTTTTCAACAGCAAATGCCGACGGTGCAGAGTTCTCAACAACCAGCAGCTCAAATGATGTATCCTAATGCAGCAAATCAGTATGCGCAGCCAAAACCGGACGTGTTCGTAAGCGATCGCGGCAACGCCGCGCTGGGCTATCTGGCGCAAAATCAAGCGTGCGGTGCAACCGATCTGGCGAGGGCGTTTGGAAACTCGGCCCCCACTTGGTCACGCACGCTCAATGACTTGGCGCAGGCCGGCTTGGTCATCAAGCATGGCCAGAAATACCATCTGACCGAACTCGGCGCCGCTCGCGTGCGAGCTCAGAGCTAAAGAACGGGAGAGACAGTGGACGAGGAAGCAAGCATCATCCTGGGGGATGCCATCGCCTTTTGCCAGCGCGACGGCCAAGATGCACGCCTCATCAACATGCTGGGGCAATCGCGCGCCATAAGCCTGACCGAAGATACGCTCACGATCGAGGCCCCCTCGCGCTTTGCCATCGCGCAGCTCAAAAAGCATCAGCCGACTATTGAGGCTTATCTGGAAGAAATCGCCTTTGCACCGATTGCGCTCGACATCGTGTCACCGCAAGGCGCCGCGACGGAATCCGCTGCCGCGACGGCGCCCGCCACGCCTCCCGCTGCTTCCCCGGCGGCGCCGGCCTCCGCGGGCGACGTGCCGACAATCGAGCACCAGCACGGCGATGTTTCCCGTGAAACCATGACACCGTTGCCGACCGCGGCGGCGACGTCAACGAACGCGCCCGTCACGCACATGCCCATCGCTCACGACGCAGCGGCGGGCGCGGATTCGGGCATTGCAATCAAGAACACGCTCTCGGCCGATGATTTTCGTCGCATGATGAACCAGATGAAGGGCGGAGCGCCGACTAAATCCACGCAGGCTGCGACCCCCGCTTCACCCATGCCAGCACCGACCGCGCCGGCCGAGCAGAATACGGATGGAGCCCCACTCGCCGCGAACTCAAAATTTACCTTTGAGAACTTTGTCTACGGCCCCGAGAACAGCCATGCCTATCGCTCGGCACTCAAGTTTGCCGCCCTCGCGGACGAACGCGGCACGTGCACATCACTGTTCATCTACGGCAAATCGGGCCTGGGCAAGACGCACCTGCTGCTTGCGATCAAAAACGAGCTCGCCGAGAAGTCGCCCGAGATCAAGGTCAAGTATGCCAACTCCCAGGCATATCTGGACGACCTGATGACCGAGTTCGACCGCCAAAAGAAGAGCAACGCCCCCATCATGCAGGCGTACCACGGCGTGGACGTGCTCATCATCGATGACATCCAAAACATCATCGGCAAACGCGCGAGCGTGGACTACTTCTTCCAGCTCATGGACGAGTTCATCCGCAACAACAAGAAGGTCGTCATCGCGGCAGACCGCGCCCCCAAGGACCTGAGCATGGACGAGCGTCTGACCAGCCGCTTCAACGCCGGCATGCTCTGCCTGGTCGCAGAGCCCAGCTACGAGATGAAATACAAGATCTTGCAGCGCTATTACGAGAACACCATCGTCGCCGCTCCCGAGGCAGGCGACGACTCGCTGCTGGCGGCCTATGGGGGCGACGGCGGGCACCTGACCGACGAGCACTTTAAACACATGGCAGAGGTGTCGGGCACCAACATCCGCGAACTCGAGAGCTTTTGCGAGCGCTGCGCCGGCGAGGCGGGCGACCGCGAGCGCGAGGGCGGGGAGCTCACCTTTGACGATATCGACGCCATCGCCAGCCAGTACTTCGACACATCGGCCAAAAAGATCAACGTCCAGACGGTTCAGTCCGTCATCGAAGAGCAGTACGGCGTGACGCACGAGGAGCTCATCGGCCCGCGTCGCAACGCCAATATCGCCAAAGCACGCCACATTGCCATCTATCTGGCCATCGAGATGTGCGAGATGACGACCACGGCGGTGGGCGCCGAATTTGGCAATCGCAACCACTCGACCGTCAGCACGAGTTACAAAAAGGTCCAGAAGATGATCCAGGAAGACCGCACCGTCACCGAAGACCTCAAGTCGCTGCGCGATAAAATTACACTGCGCTCGTAGGGAAATAGAGACACCTGTTGAAAACTTGTCGAAACCACGGGCATAAGGTGTCTAAAACCCAACCCGCGGTGATGAAAAGTTTTGCGCAGGTTTTGAACGTGGAAAACCACCCCTGTTGCACACAGGTTGCTGTCGATTCTCTTTCTAGGTCTGACC
>CABUDB010000250.1 GCA_902490245.1 uncultured Collinsella sp. | reverse complement strand
TACAGGCGTACTGTGCCGTCATGGGGATCGAAACGTTTGAGATTGTGGCAGCCCCATAATGGCAACGGCGCCAGAACCACCACGAAGGTGGCTGCCCCCTTTGCGGTAGCTCGTGTCGTGGTTCGAGAATTACAGTCCAAAAAAGCCGAGGATCTGATCACGGCTTACGGGCTTGTAGTCGTTGGCATCGAGGCCGACATCGTAGCGAAAAATGGGGCGCTCGCGATCGCGGTTGCGTGCGTTGGTGCGGTCACCCCTGCTATGGATATGTCCGTGCAGCATGATGGCGCCGCGCGCCTTGCCATTCCAGCTGAGCATGGGGTAATGGCTCATCACCAGGCGATGACCCTTAGCGTAACCGGGAGCGACCTCCAGATAATCGCGCACCTCATCCCAAATCTGCGGTGCGTTCGGATCTTCCCAATCGCCGTCATGGTTACCGCGGATGAGCGTCACGTTCTTGCATTCGATACACTCGCGCAGGTGCACGGCATCCGCTAGGGGCAAACGATAGGTAAAGTCTCCCAGGATGTAGAGACGGTCATCCGCAGCCACGCACTCATTGATGGCATCGATGACCTTGCGATTCATCTCCTCGACCGAGCCAAACGGCCGGTCCATGTCGTGCAAGATATTCGTATCGCCCAGGTGCAGGTCGGCGGTAAACCACATCATCGTCTATGTCCTCATTTCGCAACGCGTCAAACTCGTGCTAAGTATACAGACACAGCGATGCGTCGGTTAGCCAAAGAGCCCGCCGAACAGACCTCGGCGGTGTTTGTCTTTCTTTTTCGACGCGTCACCCTGGGCGTTCTTGTCCTGCCGCTTCTTCCGGTCCTGCTCTAGCTCATCATCGTCGAGCAGCATATCCCACTCAAACGGGTCGTCCGTCAGATCGAACAGGCCATCGCCATCAAACATGACCGCCTCCATTGCCGATTAGCGAGCATCCACCACATAGAGTCCAACGCGCACCTGATGCCACGGGCTGCGCTCGGGGGCAACCTGTTGCACACGGGCCTCAAATACGTACCCATGGCCGTAATACATCATCAAGGACAGCGGGCCGGCCTCGTTTCCCGGAACATAGCCGAGCTTGGTGTTGCCGTAGTAGATCGCAACCGCCTCGGGATCATGGGGATTATCGCGCTCGGCACACAGCGTCAGCTTATCGCCCGCTTTAAGATCGCCCAAGACCAAGGCGCCATCGGCATACTGAAATCCTGCAATATGAAACGACAAAAGAACACGTGAAGGCTCGTACATGGCAGCTCCTCTACCGGCCGGAATACCCGGCGTTTAACCTTATTGAGAAGTCTACGGGCCCGTGCGGACACAAATTCATCCTGTCTGCGTCTTTCAATCGCTTGCCGCAACGCTTGCGCGACGGGACGCTTGCAGATAAGATAGGGGCACGGATGGCACCCGTGGCAGCGGGTCTTGCCAACTCCGATACACGTTTTCATCGTGAGAAGTGGCCGTCTTCGCTTACGCGGGGGCGGCCACTTTGTTTATCCCTATGCCATCTGATTTTAATGCACAAACATGCGCACGAATTTGTGCTTCCAGCTTGCGTAGGGCGCATACCGAAACGGCACGTCCAGCCAGGTTACCTTGTTCACGATGCTCTTCTTGTGGCTAAACGTATCGAAGCTCTCGCGGCCATGGTACTGGCCCATACCGCTCGCACCCATGCCGCCGAAGCCCATATGGCTCGTAGCCAAGTGCATGATCGTGTCGTTAACGCAGCCGCCGCCAAAGGGCACGTAGCGCACAAAGCGCTCCTGAACTGCGCGATCCTGGCTAAAGATATACAGGGCCAGCGGCGTCGGACGATCTGCAATAAACGCCTCGGCCTCATCCAGGCTCTCAAACGTCAGCACCGGCAAGATGGGACCGAAAATCTCTTCCTGCATCACGGCGTCCTCAGGCGCCACGCCGTCTAGGATCGTCGGCTCAATCTTGAGCGACGACTCGCGCGCCGTGCCTCCCAGCACAACCTTGTCGGGGTCGATCAGCCCGCGTACGCGCGCGAAATGCTTGGCGTTGACAATATGACCGTAGTCCTCGTTGTCGAGCGGGTGCTCGCCAAACATGCGACGGGCCTCCTCCTTGATGAGTCCCAGCAGCTCGTCGTGCACGCGCGTATCGACCAGCAGGTAGTCGGGCGCCACGCAGGTCTGCCCTACGTTGAGCCATTTACCAAAGGCGATACGCCGTGCCGCGACCTTCAAGTTTGCCGTCGCATCCACGATGCAGGGGCTCTTGCCGCCCAGCTCAAGCGTCACGGGCGTGAGGTTTTTGCTCGCGCGCTCCATGACGAGCTTGCCGACCGGAACGCTACCGGTAAAGAAGATCTTGTCCCAGCTCTCGTCGAGCAGCGCCTCGTTCTCGGCACGCCCGCCTTCGACGACCGTCACCAGGCGCGGATCAAATGCTTCCTCGCAAATCTGCCTGAGCACCGCGCTCGATGCCGGAGCATAGGCACTCGGCTTGATGACCACGGTATTGCCCGCGGCAAGGGCGCCGGCAAGCGGCTCGAGCGTTAGCAAAAACGGGTAGTTCCAGGGCGCCATAATGAGCGTGACGCCATAAGGCACGGCTTGCGTTTTGCACACACTCACGGCGTTGGCGAGGTCACACGGACGCAGGCGCGGACGGCTCCATCGAGCCACATGCGCAATCTGATGACGAATCTCGGAAAGCGAGGTGCCGATCTCACACATATAGGCCTCGTCATGCGACTTTCCCAAATCGGTCTTGAGCGCATGGGCAATATCGGTCTCGTGTGCTCGCACCGCCTCGCGCAGGCGCACGAGGGCGCGACGTCGAGCATCGACATCAAACGTGGCGCGCGTCTTAAAGTAGGCGCGCTGTTCGCCGACAATGCGCGCGATTTCCTCGGTGTTCATGGGCCCTCCTAGTTCTCATCGGGAGCGGGAGAAGCTGCTGAACCTGGAAAGCATCCTCCACAAGCGTGTGGTTGG
>CABUDB010000249.1 GCA_902490245.1 uncultured Collinsella sp. | reverse complement strand
TTTCACGTCACCTTGCTCGCTTAGGGGCGTTTTCGCTTTCCGTCCTCTACCTGAGATGTTGCTGTTACCGGCACTTGGGCGGCACTTGGGGACGTTCCTTTTGTGCCGGCAGGGGGGACACTCCTTTGTTAGAAGATCCGGCGCAGGTCTCCGCGGTTGAGGGCTTCGTTGTAGAGGTGCTTGAACACCACGCTGCCGTGCAGGCCATCGTGCTCAAACTCGTTAGTCACCCAGGCATGCGAGTTGCCTACGCGGCTGAGCGTGTCGAGCTGCAGGTCCGAATCCACGTACATGTCGTCGAAATACACCGCGGCCTGCAGGGGCACCTCGTTGCAGGCCAGGCGCTGCGGGTCGTAAATCTTGTCCCAGCTGGTGTCTTCCATCAGCAGGTCCATGGCGGGCTTAAATGGCTTGAGCTCGGGCATCTGCTCGAACATCCACGGGAACATGGCCTCGCCGGTAAACATGAGCGGGCGCGCGAGGGTGTCGAACTCGGCGCGGTGTGCCTTCTCTTCAGCCGCGGCCCAGCCAATGGGCATGGTGTCACCGTCGGCATAGATGAACTCCTGCAGTGTCCAGTACAGCGGGTTTGTACGCGTGTTGGTGCGCTCGAAGGCGCGCATCAAAAAGCTGTCGGATACTGAGGAGCCGCAGCTCAGCGTACCGTCGCCGTCAACAAAAGCGTGATCGATAATCCAATGCATGCGTTCAAAGCTCGGCTTCATGCCAAAGTCGCTGCCCATGAGCTGTAGGCGCTCGACCGTCATCGGCGAGCCGTCGGGCAGCACGGGCTTCTGTGCCTCGAGCGCATCGGCCAGGGCTGCCACGCGCTCGACGTCGGCGGGGTAGCGGTCGTAATACTGCTGCGTCTTGGCTGCCATGCGCGGGAAGGTGTGCGCGTAGACCTCGCTGGCGCTCGCCGGCACGTGCGGAATGCCGCCGCAGGTAAAGCTTGCCGCCACGCCCTCGGGGAAGAGCGACAGATAGCTCAACGTCAAAAAGCCGCCGTAGCTTTGGCCGAGCGTGACCCACGGCTTGCCGCCAAAGCCCACCAGTCGTAGGTACTCAAAATCGCGCACGATGGAGCTGGCGAGGTGACGCTTGAGGAAGTCCGCCTGCGAGCGTGCTGTATCGGCGCCGGCGGCCGTTGCGCGATCACCCAGTGCCTTGATCGTGCGTCCGTCCACGCAGCTACTGCGTCCGGTACCGCGCTGGTCGGGCAGCACGACGCGGAAGTGCTTGACGGCCTCCTCGATCCAGCCATCGCTTGTGGGCGACAGCGGACGCGGGCTTTCGCCGCCGGGGCCGCCTTGCAAAAAGAGGAGGAGCGGTAAATCATCGTTGATACGATCGGGTGCGCAAACCACGCGGTAGAAAAGCTTGATGCTCTCGGGCGCGCCGGCGATGGGCGCCGGCATGGCGCCGCGGCGCATGGTGCTGCCGACGGCCAGGAGCATCGGCTCTAGGCCGCGCCAGTCAAGGGGGACGTCGATGCTGTGGTCCTCGACGTAAAGGCCGGGGACGTGGTACGAAGTGATGAGGGCCATGTGAGTCTTCCGTTCGTTGCGGTGTTTCGGGTTGACCAATTCTACCGCCGCGGGCGAGGCCATGCACAAATCGGCTACCATGGTTGCAAACTTCTAGGAGAAAGGGCCGCCCATGTCGGTCGATATAGCCACGTATGTCCACGATCTTGCCGTTGCCGCCAAGGCAGCGTCGGCCTCGCTTGCCACGGCGAGCGATGAGCAGCGTCAGGAGGCCGTGCGCGCCATGGCCGCAGCACTGCGCAACGGTGTCGACTCCATCGTCGCCGCCAACGAGCTCGATATGTCCGCCGCGCGCGATGCGGGTACCTCAGCGGGGCTCCTCGATCGCCTGCTGCTGACGCCCGAGCGCGTCGAGGGCATGGCCGCCGGCCTGGAAAAGCTCGCCGAGCTGCCCGATCCCGTGGGCCGCGTGCTCGACCACCGCGTGCTCGCAAGCGGCGTGGACCTGACCCGTGTGAGTGTGCCGCTGGGCCTGGTCGCCATAGTCTACGAGGCGCGCCCCAACGTGACGGCCGACGCCGCGGGCATCTGCATCCGCACCGGCAACGCCTGCATTCTGCGCGGCGGCTCGCTGGCCTATCACTCGTGTGCCATGATCGCCGAGCTGCTGGCCGATGCGCTCGAGGCCAAGGGCTTCCCGCGCGAGGCCGTGTCGATGATCGAGTCCACCGACCGCGAGGCCACTGGCGAGCTCATGAAGCTCCGCGGCATCGTCGATGTGCTCATTCCGCGTGGCGGTGTGGGTCTGATCCAGCGCTGCGTGCGCGAGTCGCTCGTACCGGTGATCGAGACGGGTACGGGCAACTGCCACATCTACGTGCATGAATCCGCCGACTTTGATAAGGCGCTCAACATTATCGTTAATGCCAAGACCCAGCGCGTGGGCGTGTGCAATGCCGCCGAGTCGCTGCTGGTCGACCGTGCTGTGGCCGATGCGTTTTTGCCTGCGGTCGTTGCCGTGCTGCACGACCACGGCGTGCTCATTCACGGTGACGAGTCCACGTGCGCCGCGTGCGCCGACGCCGGCTTTGTGGAGGGCGATGACTACGTCGCCGCGACTGAGGAGGACTGGGGTCGCGAGTACTTGGCTCTCGAGATGAGCGTGAAGGTCGTGGCAAACGAGGACGAGGCCATCGCACACATCAACCGCTACGGCACGATGCACTCCGAGGCCATCGTTGCCGAGGACACGGATGCTTGCGAGCGCTTCCTGGATGCGGTCGATGCCTCGGCCGTGTACGCCAACGCCAGCACGCGCTTCACCGACGGCGGCGAGTTTGGCCTGGGCGCCGAGATCGGCATCTCGACCCAAAAGCTCCACGCCCGCGGCCCCTTTGCCGCCGAGGCCCTCACCACCTACAAATACAAGCTCCGCGGCACCGGCCAGGTCCGCCCCTAACGCGTAACGGGAATAATGCAGCCCGCGCAGCAGCGTGTCCATCGCC
>CABUDB010000248.1 GCA_902490245.1 uncultured Collinsella sp. | reverse complement strand
GGCGGCATGACCAAAAGGTCAATGCCGCCTCGTTTCAAGGCACCTTGCTCGCTCTGGCGGGCTTTTGCTGTCGTTGCCAGGGCATCGGCGTTGCCTTGGCTGTCAAGCTGGACGCGGCTCGCTGTCCGTCCTCTACCTGCGGCGGTGACTTTGTTGACACTTAGAACATCGATGTAGCCATTGGGGACGTTCTTAAACGATTGCCCAACGGATATTGCGCACATGGCTCGCATGACAGCCGTCTCTTTTATGTTTCCTTTAGCCGTTGCTGCCTAGGATGGGGGTTAGTCGGCAGGAAGGGAGCATCTGTATGGACGACGCGAGCGAGCGCGCAATCGAAGAGGACATGCTCGATCAGTTCAACTACTTTGATGATGAGGACGAGGAGCTGATCGACCGTCGCGAGCCAGCGCCGCTTGATTCCTTTGATCTGGTCGATGAAGAGGCTGATGAGGTTGAGGTCGGATCAGCGGAGCCCCCACAGCTTTCGCGCCTTGACTCGCTGCTTTCGAGAGCCCCTATGCACCACGGCGTTCGTGCCGGCGCGCTACATATGAAAACTGATTGGCACCAGATCGTGACGGCAGGCGATGAGCTTGCCGTCGATGCGCCGCTCACCGATAAGTCATCCATCATCTGCCGCACCGGCATGCTTATGCTTGCAAGCGGAACAGGTGCCTGGCGCGTGCGCGATACCATGAATCGTGTTGCTGCCGTACTCGGCGTCACGATTCACGTCGACCTGAGCCTTCTGTCGTTTGAGTGCACTTGCATCGAAGATGGCCACTGCTTTAACGAGGTTGTCAGCCTGCCCACAACGGGAGTCAATACCCATCGCATTTGGATGATGGAGAGTTTCCTCAAGGAAATCGAGACCTATGGTCGTCGCTTCACGGTACACGAGTATCACGAGATGCTCAGGACCGTTGAGAGCTCAAAGCCCGATTACTCTCCCTGGCAACAGGGCCTTGCGGCAGCCTGTGCTTGCGGCGCCTTCGTCTTTTTGCTCGGCGGCGGCCCTATCGAGATGGCCTGCGCATTCGTAGGCGCTGGTGTCGGCAACTTTGCTCGCTCTCATATTCTCAAGCAGGGTCTTGGCCAGTTTAGTGCGCTGACGACGGGCGTTGCGCTCGCTTGCGTTTCGTATCTGCTGGCATTGCTCGGCCTTGGCCAGGTCGTACCGGGGGCAATGTCGCACCAAGAAGGCTATATCGGCGCCATGCTCTTTGTGATTCCCGGCTTTCCCCTCATTACGGCAGGCCTCGACATCGCAAAGCTCGATATGCGAAGCGGCATCGAGCGTCTTTCGTATGCCGTGTCGATTATTGTGATGGCGACCCTCGTAGGCTGGATGGTTGCCGAATGTGTGGGGCTGGCACCGGATGATTTTGCCCCGCTCGGCCTTTCGCCGCTTGCCCTTACGCTCCTGCGCGTGGTGATGAGCTTCGTTGGCGTATTCGGCTTCTCGGTGATGTTCAACAGCCCGGTAAAGATGGCCGCGGCAGCTGGGCTGATCGGCGCCGTGTCCAATACCTTGCGCCTTACGCTCGTCGATGCGCCGACGATGCTTCCCTTCCTGGGACTCAGCGCGGGAATGCCTCCCGAGGCGGCAGCGTTTATCGGCGCGCTGGTATCGGGGCTGCTGGCAAGCTTGGCCGAAGTCAAGCTCACCTACCCACGTATCGCCCTCACGGTGCCATCAATTGTCATTATGGTGCCGGGCCTGTATCTGTATCGCTCGATGTATTACATGTGCACCTTCGATACGGTCAATATGCTCGGCTGGTTTGTGCGTGCAGTGCTCATCGTGGCGTTTCTGCCCGTTGGCCTGGGCGTGGCGCGTACGCTCACCGACCCTCGCTGGCGCCACACCAGCTAATTGGTGCAAGGGGGACAGGTCACTTTGCACCAAATGAGTTGCGGTGAAATAGGGACTGAATTGCTGCTTAAAGGGTCAAAACAGTCCGTATTCCACCGCAACTTAGGGGATCGGGGGATTATTGGTGCCCTGCATCTTCATAAACTCAACGCTTACGAAGCGCGGGGTTTTCGTGCTAGGCTGGTTCCACCACATAAGTAGTCGCAGACGCACGTATCACGGGCGGGCGAGATGAAGTCCCAACAGCTCCATCTTGCCCGCCCGTTTTTGTTGCGTGGTGTCGCGGCATAACACAGAAAGGACCATGCCCTTTATGCCTATCAACAAACGAGAGAGCCTGCTGTTCACCTTTATCATGTGCTTTTGCATGGTGCTCTGGATGAGCATCTACAACGTTGCCCTGCAGCATGGGGCCATCAACGGCGAGGTTGTTGCCGCCGCGTGGCTCGGCTTCCCCGTTGCCTACGTTTTTGCCATGTGCTGCGACTGGTTCGTCGCCAGCCCGCTCGCCAAGGGTATCGCCTTTAAGTACTTGGTCACGCCGGGCAAGAGCTCGCCGCTCGCCATGACGCTCGCCGTCAGCTCCTGCATGGTCGTTCCCATGGTCATCATCATGTCGCTCTACGGCGCGTGCGAAGGCCTGTTCCATATGCCCGGCGGCCCGCTTGCCAATTTGCAGGCGCTGCCGATGATGTGGCTCGTCAACATTCCGCGCAATTTTATCATGGCCCTGCCCTGGAACCTGCTGGTGGCTGGCCCAGTTGCTCGCTTTGTCTTCCGCCGCGCCTTCCCCATGGGAACCGTCTTTGCCGAGCCGCACATGGAGCTCGTGCACATGCCGGGCGCTCCCGCTGCCGATGCAGTCAATGATGTTGCCGAAGGTATTAACGTCGAGCCCGCCTGCTAGACAGCAGCGCAAAACCAAACCGCCAAGCGGACCAGAGCGATTCCTTTTTTGTAGACGTTGTCGCGCGGCCCCATGCGGAAAAGGTCCCAACGGTTAACATATACTCCATATGGGTAAAGAGACCAAAGCGCTGCCGCGGGGCGGCGCTTTGCGTTTGACAAAAACTAGCTCGTCTAAGAGGAACTAGCATGTTAGACCGTTTTACCGAT
>CABUDB010000247.1 GCA_902490245.1 uncultured Collinsella sp. | reverse complement strand
TGTTCAGATCCCAGCTTGGCAACGACATTCTGCAGGTACATGGCAGAGCTGGCGCCGGACTCGCGCGTCAGGACCAGGAACTGGTCAATGTCGCCGGCGTTGAGCGCTGCCCAGCGCTTGTCGACCAGGCCGTTCTCGTACCAGTAGTGAACGGCGCGCAGGCAGGCGCGGTCGCCCAGCTTGGCGCGCAGCTCGGGGAGTTTAGCGTCAAAGTCGGCAACGTCGACCTCGCACAGGCGTGCCTTGCCAAACTCGGCGGCGACGTCCTGCATCTCGCGCGGAACGGCGGCGTAGTCGTCGGTAGCTGCCACATGGTCGGCGCCAACCTTAACGAGCACAAGTGCATAACCGTGCTCCTTAAAGTTCAGCTCGAGTTTTTGTGTATTCGGCCGTGTGTGGTCCTCAAAGTCCATGTAGGCAAGGCCGCCCAGGCACACAGCGGCCTGGTCCATCAGACCGCAGGGCTTGCCGTAGTAGTTGTTCTCGGTGCGCTGACTCATCTGGGCGAGCGTGACGGGCTCAATGGCGGGCGCGCCCCAGAGTGCCTCCATGGCACGACCGTACGCGGCCTCGACGGCGGCAGAGCTGGAAAGGCCGCCACCCGAGGGGACGGAGCAGGTGAAGGCGAAGTCGAAGCCCTGGGGCTCAACACCAAGCGCTGCGACCTCGTGGGCCATACCGCGCACGAGGCTTGCGGACGTGCCCTTCTCGGACTCCTGAACATTCAGCGTGTCGAGGGTAATCTCAAACGTGGGGTAGCCCTCGTCGGCGACGCGGACCTTGTTGGAATCGGTTGCCACGGCGATGCCGTCGACGGCGACATCGAGCGAGCCGGCGATAACGTGACCGCCCTCGTGATCGGTGTGGTTGCCGCTGATCTCGGAACGGCCGGGCGCGTGCACATAGAGCACCTGGCGATCGCCGATGGGGCCAAACTCCTCCTCAAACAGCTTGGTGAGCGTGGCGAGTGTCTTTTCGTCGGGGGTGGTCATGAGGGTCCTTTCCTTGGCGCATACTGACGAGTTTTCCGTCGTAGTGAGTACGTTAACAATCTGAAGTGGCATAAACTCAGCATCTACGATGCCGCACGTTACGGGCTATGTTAACGTACTCATAACACAACACGTATCACTTTTTGAGAATCTGGTAATCGGTAGAAATTCAGCCGTGAACGGTATTGCCGTATGGACTTATAGAGCAGAAGAGTTGCGGATTGAAAAAGTAGAGTACGTTAACATGCGTCCGACGATAGCGGGCCTCGGCGCGGGGTGTATTTCTGCCCGGGCCGGCATGCACGCTATTCAGATCTCGCAAGGGTGAAGGTGATCCTGTGGCAAGGCGTCCGTCCAACGATACAGGTACACGTCCGGTCTCCATGGCCGACGTCGCCCGCGCTGCTGGCGTTTCGCAGCAGACGGTTTCGCGCGTCGCCAACGGCTTGCCCAACGTTAACGAGCAGACGCGCCAGCGCGTGCAGGCCGCTATGCAAGAGCTCGGCTTTCGTCCGAGTTATGCCGGTCGCTCGCTGCGCGACGGCCGTTACCATTCGGTCGGTCTGTGCGTCAACGATGTCACCAAGTTTGGCAACCTCTCAATGATCGACGGCATCGCCAGCGCTGCTCGCGAGCATAATTGCGCCATTACGCTGGTCGAGATGTCCAAGACCGAGGAGTTTTCGCTTGCCGAGGCCACGCGTCGTATGGCTGCATTGCCGGTGGACGGTATCATCATCGGCATGAGTCGCATGGCGCCCGATTTTGAGACGTTTGATCCACTGCCGGGCATTGGCACGGTCATCGTTACCATGTACGCGCATCCGCGCGTGACCACGGTCGATTCCGACCATTACGGCTGCTCGCTATTGCTTATGGATCACCTGTTTGGGCTGGGGCACGAGCAGATTCGCTATATTGGCGGCCCGTCCTTCTCGGTCGACGAGCAATTTCGTCGAGCCGGTTGGCAGGATGCGCTCGAGCGTAAACACATCGAGCCGGCAGAGCCGCTCGAGGGCGACTGGTCTGCCAACAGCGGCTACGAGGCCGGCAGGTACCTGGCCGAGCACGATCGCACAATGACGGCGATCTATGCGGCAAACGATCAGATGGCAAATGGCGCGATTGCCGCGCTGCGTGATAGCGGTCTGCGCGTGCCTGAGGACGTGAGCGTGGTGGGCGTCGATGACTCGCTCGATGATTTTGTCGCGCATAACGAGCTCACGACCGTGCGGTTCGATCTACATCAGCGCGGACGCGAGGTATTCGAGCATGCGGTTCCCGAGGCGGGTACGGCGGGCAAAACCGTTGCCATTCGTATTCCCGGCCAGCTCATTATTCGACATAGCACGGCGATACCGCGCTCATAGTTTGCGCAGGTAAACGGCGATTTATCGTATTTCAATAACAATCGGTATGGATGCCGGCAGATAACAGTTGGGATACTGCCGAGTGTTATGATAGACGGGTTCTTTTGTCTATCTAGGAGGCTTTGCCTGATGGAGATCACCAAGGATATTCGCTACATCGGTGTCGACGATCACGACATTGACCTGTTCGAGGGCCAGTACGACGTGTCCGAGAACGGCATGGCATACAACAGCTACGTTATCTTGGGCGATAAAATCGCCGTCGCCGATTCGGTTGACGCTGGCTTTGTCGACGAGTGGCTCGGCAACCTCGAGGCCGCGCTCGATGGACGTACGCCCGACTACCTGGTCGTCCATCACATGGAGCCCGATCACTCCGCCGGCATCGCCGCCTTTATGGAGCGCTATCCCCAGGCACAGATCGTGGCCAGCATGGGCGCCTTCCGCATGATGGTCAACTACTTTGGCACCGACTACCCCGAGCGCAAGATGGTCGTCAAAGAGGGCGACGTGCTCGATCTGGGCGGTCACAGCCTAACGTTTGTCGGCGCTCCCAACGTTCACTGGCCCGAGGTGATCTTCTCCTACGTGCAATATCGAATATCAGGACAAGTAGATAATTGTTGCTTGAATTTTTGGTATCC
>CABUDB010000246.1 GCA_902490245.1 uncultured Collinsella sp. | reverse complement strand
TGCGTGGACGAGGCCATCTCGGCCTTGGTGGTGGCGATCATCTCTTCGCGCTCTTTACCCGTCGTGGGTGCATGAACGGTACGTACGGGACCTGAATTCTTGGCCATGAATAGCCCTCCTCTTAACAACCTGCATCGATAATAAACGAACGGCTGTTCGTGGTCAACCGTTCAGGCCAATCATATGCAGGCAGTCTTTCCAAAACCCAACCAAACGCCGACCAAATACTGACTAAATGCTTGACCACATAGGGCCAAATATAAGCAAGGAAGGCGAAAATAAACCTATGACCAGCAAAAACGCTGAATTTGTCAGAGGTCCCCATCTCCACAATTAAGGGGCCCTAAGGCCCCTTAAAACACGTCTATTCCATAGAGTTGAGCACAAGGGCAATGCGTCCCAATGCCTCCGCGACCGCATGGGCACGAACACACGAACGGTCGCCCTCATAGTGGCAGCGCACAGAGTCCACGACAGGCACTTCCCCATCAGTCGCGCGATACGCCCAGCCAATATAGAAAGTGCCAGCCGGATCGTCCTCAGTGCCGCCGCCGGGGCCGGCATAACCCGTTGCGCTCACTGCAATATCGCTCTGGTACAGCTCCAGCGAACCAGCCGCCATCTCGCGCGCGGTCTGATGCGACACCGAGGTATAGAGGTCGAGCGTTTCCCGCTCAACACCCAGCACGCGATGTTTGATCTCATCACAGTAGGTCACCGCACCGCCACGCAGCACCGCCGAAGCGCCCGGGATATCGGCAATCGTCGAGGCGATCATACCCGCCGTCAGCGACTCAGCCGTCGAAACCGTCAAGCCCCGAGCGCTCGCGCGCTCGACAATATCGCGCGCCAGCTCCTCATTATGTGCGGAAATCTGCTCAAAAAAGTCCGTCATACCCACCAGGACCTAGACCGAAAAGACGATCTTGCGGCAGTTCCAGAAGTACTGGGCGCCCGAGATAACGGTCAAGACAACGGCAACGGCATACAGGAAGCGCGACACCGAGTAGATGCCGAGCGTCAGCGCCACCGGGCCAAGGTGCAAGCCGGCCATCGCAAAAACGCACAGGTAACCGCAGATGGAGACCATCGTGGTCGCCGTCTTGTACTTGCCTAGCTTGTCGGCGGCAACGACCACACCGGCCGCACTCGCGACCATGCGTAGGGCGCTCACCAGCAGCTCACGGAACAGGATGATGAACACCGACCACACGGTTACGGCGCCAAAATCCAAGAACAGCAGCAGGGCCGAGAACACGAGCAGCTTATCGGCGATGGGGTCCAAGAACTTGCCGAAGTCGGTGATCTCGTTGCGCGAGCGCGCCAGATAACCGTCAACCTTATCGGTGCACGACAGGATCACATACAGAATGAAGGCAGCGGCGGCGAGCGGGCCGTCGAAGGTGCTCCAATTCGTACCGGCAACACTCGTGTGAGACAGCGCCGAAACGATCATGAACACCGGGATAAAGACGATGCGAACGCACGTCACGATGTTGGCGGGCGTCCAGACACTCGTCAGTTCCTTATTGCTCTCGTTAGCCACAACGCGCTCCTACTCCACAACATGACCGATAAGCTCATAGCAGAAGCTATCGGTAAACTCGACGGTCAGAATATCGCCCACGGACGCCTCGCTGGCGTCCAAGTGAACCGCGCCATCGGAATCGGGCGCCTGGAACCAGGCATGGCCGATCAGCTCGGCGCCATCCTCGGTCTCTTCGATACCGTCGACAATCACCTGGGCGCGCTCACCCACATGTGAGGCGGTGGCGGCAAAACCGAGCGACTCAGCCAGATCCATAGCCTCCTGGGCGCGCTCGAGCTTAACCTCCTCATCGACCTGGCCCTCCATCTTGGCGGCCAGGCTGCCCTCCTCCTGCGAGTAGGCAAAGACGCTCGTGTAGTCAAAGCCGACGGTGTCCATAAAGTCGATAAGGTCGCGGAACTCGTCGTCGGTCTCGGTCGGGAAGCCGACCATGGCCGTGGAACGAATCACGATGCCGGGGATACGCTCACGCAGATCGCGGAACAGGTCCTCGAGCTCCTGGCGCGAACCGGAACGGCGCATAGCCTTGAGGATGCGCGCGTCGCAGTGCTGCACGGGGATATCGATATAGGGCAGCACCTCGGGGGTATCGCGAATCATCTCGATAAGCTCGTCGGTCATGCCCTCGGGCTGCAGGTAGAGCACACGGACCCAGACGTTGTGCGGGCGCACGGCCTCGGCGACGGCGCGCAACAGCTGCGCCAGATTGCGCGGCGAGCCCTCGGCGACGTCCTCGTCGGCAAAGTCGGTGCCCCAGATGCCCGTGTCCTGGCCGATCAGCACGATCTCTCGCACGCCACCGGCAACCAAGTCGCGCACCTCGGAAATAATGCTCTCGGCATTGCACGAGTGATAACGACCGCGGATATACGGGATCATGCAGAAGCTGCAGAAGCGGTTGCAGCCATCGGAAATCTTGACGTAGGCGACAGCGCCCTCGACAGTGCGCTTGACCTGCGGAATATAGGCGGCGATCTCACGCTCGACACCCAGCACGCCATCGATAACCGCCACGATGCCGTCCTCCTCGTCGGCCTTCACAAAGGCAGCGACCTCGGGCAGCTCGTCAGGCAGGTCGTCGCCATAGCGCGACGGCACACAGCCGCACATGACGATGGGGCAAGAACGAACGCCGTCCTGAACCTCGTTGGCGAGCTCGAGCGTGGTCTCGATGCTCTCGGACGTTGCGGAGGCGAGGAACGAGCACGTATTGACGATGGCGATATCGGCCTCCTGCGGGTCGAATGCCTCCTCGTAGCCTGCGGCGGTCAAAAGAGAACGCATGCGGTCGGTATCGACCTCGTTCTTGGCGCACCCGAGGGTGATGTAGAGCACGGAGCCCAACGGTGTATCCATGTTGGAGAGCGGTCCTTTCGAATGATATTAGCGGTAGTTGGTGAACTGCAGCGGCTGACCGTAATCCTGGTCGCCTGCTTACCCTTTACCTCGACCTCTTTTTCCT
>CABUDB010000245.1 GCA_902490245.1 uncultured Collinsella sp. | reverse complement strand
TAATGCCCTGCACACGCATCTGCTCATAACCGCCGGTCTTGATATTCTGGTTGTATCCATGCCCTCGACGGACACGGTGGCACCCTGCGGAATCGAGGAGATGATCATCGACTTAGCGTCCTCGGACAGGCTCGATGCCAGGCAAGACTCGGCCTTTGCGGTGTCACCGTCGCCGGCAGCCTGGAACAGATCGGTAACGACAGACTCCTGGGACGGGAAGCCAAAGCCGCGCGTGTAGGCAAAGCCCAGACCGCCCGCGGCGATCAAAATGAGCAGAAGCAGCACGATGAAGACTTTGAGACCCGTGTGGCGATGGCGACGACGGACCTTGGCCTGCTTACGATCCTGACGGTCCTGCTGGACCATCTCGGACTCGGACAGCGTAAAGAAGCCGGTGTCCGAGGGATCGGGCATAAACTGACCGGTCGCGCCCGTAGGATCGAGCGGATCGACGGCAGGAGCGTCCATCGCGGGCGCCGGAGCCGTGGCCATAGCCGTCTGGGCAGACAGCGCGGCAAGCGAATCGTGCACGCGGGCAAGCTCATCGGCCTGCTCGGAGGTGAGCTGGTAGATGCCATCGGCAGTAGCGGCGTTAAAGGCGTCGAGTGCGTCGGAGGGACGGCCGGCGGCAGAAAGCGCCTGACCCATGCCGGCGTTGAGCGCACGCGTGTCGTCGCGGGGGCCGGCAAAGTCGATAGCCGTGCGGTAGGTCTCCACGGCATCCGCCGGACGGCCGAGCTTAATGAAGCAACGACCGAGCTCGCCGAGTGCGGCGGCAGGAGCCGGATTAGCGCCGTCGATGGCAGCCTGACGGAAAGCAGTACCCGCGTTGGCATAGTCGCCCGACTGGAACAGCGCGTTACCCAAGCCCAGATAGGCCTTGAACGGCGTGGCATAAGAAGCGTCCTGCGTAGCAGCAGAGAACGCCTGAGCGGCCGTCGTGTAGTCGCCCACGGCGGCGAGTGCCTTGCCGCGGTTGGTGAGCAGCGCGCCGCGCTTGCCGTAGGTGCCGTCGTTGAGGGCGGCGGCATAGGCCTCGGCGGCCTCGGCATACATGCCCAGGTGCATCAAGGCGTTGCCACGAAGGTGATCGGCCTCGCCCATAATCTCATCGGGAGTTTTTGCCGCCCCAAGCATCTGGGCTGCAGCGGAAAAATCACCCGCGCGGTAAGCGGCGCGGCCCTGTTGGATCAGCTGGCTATTCAAGGAAGTCCCCTTTACTCGTGAACGATCTCGACATGGACGATCTCGTCGCCGGCACGCAGCTGCGAAATCACATCGAGACCCTCGACCGTGGTGCCAAAGACGGTGTAACCGGAATCGAGGTTATGCTGGGCACCCAAGCAGAAGTAGAACTGCGAACCCGCGGAATCGGGGTCCATGGAGCGTGCCATGGCAAGGGCGCCATCGACATGGCTGTTGCGCGGATTGGTGGCAAACTCGCCCTTGATGCAGTAGCCGGGGCCACCGGTACCAGGCATGCCATCGGGGCCCTCAAGACCGGCAGCAACGTCGGCGCCGGACATATCGCGGGTATTGGGGTCGCCGCCCTGGATGACAAAACCGGGCACATAGCGATGGAACTTAAGGCCATCATAGAAGCCCATCGTGGAAAGCTCGCAGAAGTTCGCGACATGAATGGGGGCACCCTCGCCGTCAAACTTGACCTTGATGGTGCCCTTCGACGTCTCGATTACGGCGCACTCGTCGCCGACAAGCTGATACTCGGGCGTGTAGAGCTCTTTCTTAAAACCAAACATGTGGTTCCTTCCTCGTGCGTTTAAAGCATATTTGTACGAATTGTAGCAATAAGCACGGGCTTACATCAATTGCGCACGTAGGTTATGCCGACTATGGCGAACTAATTTTAGGAACGCTGCTGCGGCTTCCAGGAACCCACATTGGCATCGTACTGGTTCAGCGCGCTGTTGCCGCCCTGCGCGATGGGCGCCAGGATCTCGCTTTGGTGGGAACTCATCGGCTCGCCATCGGGAATGGCCAGCGAGATGTCCCAGCTCTGGCAGATCACGTCGACGCGCTCATACATCCACTCGGCAAGCTGCTTTAAGTGGGCGATGTCATCCGCATAGACCGTATCGTCCTGTACTTTCAGGTTGTTGAGCTCATCTTGCGTCTTTTTAATCTGGTCGCGCAGGGCGTAGGCACTCTGCGACAGCTCCTGACGGGTGGACAGCGGCGTTCGGAGATAGCCGTTGTTAAAGGAATCGATGACCTCGCCGATCTGGTCCTCGTCAGCGTAGGACACGATGGTCTGATACAGACCGTCGAGCCTGGTATAGAGTTGATCATCGGTGAGCACGGTTTCTTCCTGGACCACCTCGGCGGAATCGTCCTGCTTGGCATCGTCCTCAGTGGCCTCGCCCTTTTGGCGCGTGGGGAAGGTCGTCTGCGCGGCCTGGCCAAACTGGTCGTAGAAGCCAGGCATGACACCCATGGGATCGGTCGTCACGAACCAATAGGCACCGCCGCAAACGACGGCAAGGACCGCGATGACGATAAGCGGCTTGGGAATATGACGCTTGTGCTTGTGATAGGCATCCTCGTCGGGGTGCACCTTGCGCTTGGGTTTTTGAGCATCGTCATGCAGGGAAACGGGCGTGGGAATATCGACCTTGGGGATACCGAAATCCTTATCGAAAGCCGGCAGCACGCAGGTCTCATTGGGGTCGGCGGCGTCTGAAAGCACCGCAGCGGCAGAGGCCGGCGCATGCGGCACCTCGGTATCGATCTGCTCTTGCGTTAGGCGCGGAAAGCCCGCCGTGCGGCCCGCTGCCAGGTCGGATGCTGCCGCGTCCTCGGAGAGGATACCCGGAGCGGGGCGTCCGCATTTGGGGCACGTACGATCATGCGGAGAAAGACGGGCACCGCAGCCCTCACAGAACACGAACTCGGTGTGCTCGGGACCATCGCCCGGACCCACATAGGCGTTGCAGTAGGGGCAGAACGAGGCGCCGTCCTCGATAGTCTTAAGGCAATGCGGGCAGATCACGGCATCCTCTTTTCGAAGCAATTCA
>CABUDB010000244.1 GCA_902490245.1 uncultured Collinsella sp. | reverse complement strand
GCATCCAAGGAACAGGTGGCGGACATGTTGCAGCGTGACCCTTAACCCAGATGAACTCAACCTTGCGCTTGCTTTTGGCGGTGAGTAGGCGCTCCCACAGGTCGCGGTTCTTGACGGGCTGCTTGTTGGCGGTTTTCCACCCGCGCTTTTTCCAGCCGTCGATCCAGTGCTTGTTAAAGGCGTTGACGACGTACTGCGAATCGGAATGGACTTCGACCTCGCAGGGGCGGTTGAGTGCCTCGAGCGCCACGATAACGGCCATGAGCTCCATGCGGTTGTTGGTGGTCTTGGCGTAGCCGCGCGAAAGCTCGGAGGTAAAGGTCTTGCCGGCGGGGTTGGTGTATTTGAGCACGGCGCCGTAGCCGCCGCGTCCCGGATTTGATCGGGCCGAGCCGTCGGTATAGATGATGACCTTCACGGGTTTCCTTTCTTTGAGTGCATTTCATGTGAGTGACCATTGTAGCGCCATGCCCGCCGGGGGCCAGCAATCTACGATTTCTGCCCCGTCTTCCGACTGTTAGCTGGCATGGATGATGCGGTTGAGCTCGTCGAGGTATTGCTGCAAGAGGAGAGAGGGCTTGCGCTCGTCGTGCATGATGTAGCCAACGTGCATCGTTGGGGCGTCTGCTAACGGGATCGATGCCATGCCCCATTGCATTTCATTGGAGAGGACACCGGTCGACAGGGTGTAACCGTTCGACGTGATAAGTAAGTTGGTAAGTGTTCCGCGGTCCGAGATTCGTATGTTGCGGTCGCAAGGGATATAGCTAAAAGGTTCCTCGGCGTAATAGAAGGAGTTTGAGGTTCCCTGCTCAAAGCTGTAGCGCGTATAGGGCGTGAGGTCGGCAAGGGACAGCTGCGGGCGGCGTGCGAGCGGGTGGCGCTCGCTAACGAAGACGTGGACCGTCGCGTCGAATAGGGGATGGAAGCTTGCGCGGGCATCGGCGAAGGCCTTCTGCAGAACGCGGGCGTTAAAGTCATCCAGATACAGAATGCCGATATCGCTGCGAAACGCACGGACGTCATCGATGATCTGCGATGTGGTGGTCTCGCGCATGATGAACTCGAACTTGCTGTCGCGGCAGCGCTCGACCACGTTGACAAAGGCCTCGACCGAAAAGGCGTAGTGCTGGGCGGAAATGGCGAGGCGGGCTTGCGGGGTGCCGCCGTCCTCGTAGCGCGCCTCGAGCATGTCGGCCTGCTCTACGACCTGGCGCGCATAGCCCAAAAGCTCGGTGCCGTCGTTGGTGAGCGTGACGCCGCGGCTGGAGCGCGTAAAGATCTCCAGATGGAGCTCCTGTTCCAGGCTTTTGACGGCGTTTGAGATGTTGGACTGAGCGGTATAGAGGCGCTGAGCTGCGGCGTTGATTGAGCCGGACTCTGCCACGGCAATCAGAAAACGAAGCTGCTGGAGGGTCATCGACGCCATCCTTTCGATTGCTATCTATAAAACCGATAACAGGTTAGCGCTTTTAAGTGATTGACCGAGCGATGCAACGCGCGTACTATTCAAAACACACAAAGGCGGTAGGTAATTAAGCCAACCACGGAACCGGGATGCGAAAGGAGGCCCGCATATGAATTGCTTACCAAGACGAATGCCGGGCTCCTGTTTGCGCCCGTCGGCGTGATCAGGAGACAGCGACTTACTTCTCTCTAATTTATTTACTTTCGTTCGATCAAGGAGATCATCATGAGCCAGTTCATCAACAACCCCGAGCACACCTTTGGTTTCGATACCCTGCAGCTTCACGTTGGCCAGGAGAGCGCCGATCCCGCATCCGACTCCCGCGCCGTGCCTATCTACCAGACCACGAGCTATGTGTTCCGCAATTCCCAGCACGCCGCCGACCGCTTTGGTCTTGCCGACGCCGGCAACATCTACGGCCGTCTGACCAACTCCACCCAGGGCGTCTTCGAGGACCGTATCGCCGCACTCGAGGGTGGCGTGGCAGGTCTTGCCGTCGCCTCCGGTGCCGCTGCCATCACCTATACCCTGCAGGCTCTCGCCCAGGCCGGTGACCACGTGGTGGCTCAGAAGACCATCTACGGTGGCTCCTACAACCTGCTGGAGCATACGCTCTCCCAGTTTGGCGTCGAGACCACCTTCGTCGATGCCCACAACCTGGACGAGGTCGAGGGTGCCATCAAGGACAACACCACGGTCATTTACCTCGAGACGCTCGGTAACCCCAACTCCGACATCCCCAACATCGACGCCATCTCCGAGATCGCCAAGAAGCACGGTCTGCCGGTTGTCGTCGACAACACCTTCGGCACCCCGTATCTGTTCCGTCCGCTGGAGCATGGTGCCAACATCGTCGTCCACTCCGCAACCAAGTTCATCGGCGGCCACGGCACCTCGCTGGGCGGTGTGATCGTCGACGGCGGTAACTTCGATTGGAAGGCGAGCGGAAAGTACGCCCAGATCGCTGAGCCCAACCCCTCCTACCACGGTGTTTCGTTTGCCGAGGCTGCCGGCCCTGCCGCCTTCGCGACCTATGTCCGCGCTATCCTGCTGCGTGACGAGGGTGCCTGCATCAGCCCGTTCAACGCCTGGGTCCTGCTCCAGGGCACCGAGACGCTGTCACTGCGCGTTGACCGTCATGTCGAGAACACCAAGAAAGTCGTTGAGTTCCTGGCTGGTGACAGCCACGTCGCCAAGGTGAACCACCCGAGCCTGCCTGAGCACCCCGATCATGAGCTTTACAAGCAGTATTTCCCCAACGGCGGTGCCTCGATCTTCACCTTCGAGATCAAGGGCGGCCAGGAGGCTGCATGGAAGTTCATCGACCACTTGCAGGTGTTCTCGCTGCTCGCCAACGTGGCCGACGTCAAGTCGCTCGTCGTACACCCGGCTACGACTACGCACTCCCAGCTCTCTGCCGAGGAGCTCGCCGAGCAGAACATCACGCCCTCCACGATCCGTCTTTCCATCGGTACCGAGAACGCCGAGGATATCATTTGGGATCTGAAGCAGGCCTTTGCCGCGCTGGACGAGTAAGGCGACTTGTGCAAGGACCCCTTGCGACTCGATAGGTAT
>CABUDB010000243.1 GCA_902490245.1 uncultured Collinsella sp. | reverse complement strand
GTTTTCCATTACACATATGTCGATACCGCATGGCGACCGCATCGCGTAGGGGGCGCGTCGCCACAGAGTCAAGGTTGCAAGCATACCGCAAGAGCTCGACCGCGTCCAAATGGGCCCATTCGATCAATTCCTCGTCGGCGTCCAGGTCCACAAAGCGCAGGGTCACGCCGCCATGCTGACGGTAGCCAAGAATCTCGCCCTCGTGGCGCAAACGCAGATCCATCTGGGCGAGCGTAAAGCCGTCCGAGGTTTTTTCGAGCGACTGGAGACGGTCTTGCGCCGCCGATGCGCCGCCGTTGCCCTTGGAGTGCGTCATGACGAGGCACGTGCCCGACACGCTGCCGCGGCCCACGCGCCCGCGCAGCTGGTGCAGGGCCGCCAACCCAAAGCGCTCGCCATTCTCGATGACCATGACGGTGGCGTTGGGCACGTCGACGCCCACCTCGACCACCGTAGTCGAGACGAGAACGTCGATCTCGCCACGCTTGAAGGCATCGATAACCTGGTCCTTCTCCCCCGCTGGCATGCGGCCGTGAAGGCGCTCGATGGCAAGACCCGGCAACGCCAGGCGCAGGCGGTCGAGCTCGGTCGCCGTATCGTGCAGCGGCACGGGGACCGCCACGCGGCCCTCTTCGTCGCGGGCGATACCGGGAACGTCCTCCAGCTCATCTGCCGAATCGCTCGGCTCCACGAGCGGGCAAATCACGTAGGCTTGCTGACCCTTTTCATGCGCCTCGCGGATGGCGCCATAGGCAAGGTCGCGGCTCGACTCGGTAAGCACGCGTGTCGTCACGCCAGCGCCAGGGACGGGTCGATGGCGGATGATGCTCGTGTCCAGATCGCCGTAGACCGAAAGCGCCAGCGTACGCGGGATGGGCGTTGCCGTCATAACGAGTAGATCGGCACCAGGGCCCTTCGCACGAAGGGCGTTGCGTTGGCCGACGCCAAACCGGTGCTGTTCATCGATGACCACGAGCGACAGATGCTTAAACGCCACGTTATCCGAAAGGACCGCGTGGGTGCCAAAGAGCACGTCAAGCTCTCCTGATTCCAGCTGGGAATGGATCCGCTCGCGCTCGACCGCCGGCGTGGCGCCCGTCAGGAGTGCCCAGGTCATGCCGGCCTGCGAGAGCAAGGGGCCGGTCTTATCGGCATATTGACGCGCCAGCACGCCCGTGGGCGCCATAGCGCAGGCCTGCGTGCCGCTATCGGCAGCCACAGCCAGCGCGCAGGCGGCAACGGCGGTCTTACCGGTACCGACATCGCCCAGCAGCAGGCGGTTCATCACGCGCCCGCCATCGCACATATCGCGCAGGATATCTTGGAACGCGGCCTCCTGCTCGTCGCTCAGCGAAAACGGCAGGGCCTGCTTAAGCGCGGCCAGG
Source organism: uncultured Collinsella sp. (assembly GCA_902490245.1). GTDB lineage: Bacteria > Actinomycetota > Coriobacteriia > Coriobacteriales > Coriobacteriaceae > Collinsella. The sequence continues at coordinate 1,670 of CABUDB010000243.1, read as the reverse complement.
TGCTCGCCCGCGGCGTGGGCATAGGGCACCACATCGACCAGGCCGCCGTCGTTGCGCAGGCGCAGCGCCAGCTGCAGGTAGAGGCACTCCTCGTAGGCAAGCCGTGCGCGTGCGATATCGCGCTCAGCCATGCTCGAGGGAAAATGGATCGATCGAAGCGCACGGGCATTGCTCATAAGGCGGCGCTTGACGCGTAAGCGTGCGGGAATCGGGTCGAAGGGATTGCCGACGACCTCGAGCGCGCCACTTACGATGCGGCGCATCCACGCCTGGCTCACGCCATCACTCACGTAATGGACCGGCAGGATAGTGCCAGCGGCGCGCCCTTCCTCAAGCTTTTCAAAATGCGGCGAGGCCATCTGCTTAAAGCCGTAGGCAAACTCAACCTTACCCATCACGGCCAGGCGGTCGCCCTGCTTAAGCTGCTGGGCAATCCAGGGCTGGCGGAAAAAGGCGACCTGCAGCACGCCCGTCTCATCAACGAGTGAGACCTCGGTCACCTGCATGCGCGGACGAGGCTGCTTTTGGACGAGACGGTCGACCGTGGCGATGATGGTGCACACGGTACCGATGGGCGCCATCTCGATGGACCAGGAGCGCGTAAAGTCCAGGTATCGATGAGGGATATGGAGAAGGAGGTCCCCCACCGTCCGAATTCCCAGACGGCGAAGGGCCTCCTCACGTTTACCCGAAACATATTTGAGTCGCGCGATATCCTCGTCGAGCGCATTGCTCTGGGCAAAGCGCTCCGAGACGCGCGGCACGGAGCACAGTTCGGACATAGGCAGTTGCCTACTCGATCGAGAAGATCACGGGATAGAGCGGCTGCTCGCCACGATGGGCGTCAATCTCCAGATCGGGCTGAGCCTCCTCAATGGCGTCGACAATCTCCTGGAAGGCCTCATCGGACAGTTCCTCGCCGGCCAGAATCGTCAGCGCGTCACCCTCCTCTTCCTCCTGCATGCGATTGATGCAATCGAGCGTGACCTGCTTCACGTCGGAGCCGACCACATCAATGGAGCCGGCAATGATGCCCATGACGTCACCGGAGTGAATCGGCGAGCCGTCGGAGGCGCTGGAGTCGCGCACGGCGCGGGTGACCTCACCATCACGGACCTCGCTGATGGCGTCGACCATAGCGGCGACGGCATCCTCGAGCTCGGAATCGGGCAGGACCGCGAACAGCGCGGAAAAGGCCTGCGGAACGGTCTTGGTGGGAACGACGGCGACCTTCTTATCGGTGCAGGCAGAGGCTGCGGCCTCAGCAGCCATGCGGATGTTGCCGTTATTGGGCAGGATGATGACCGAGGTCGCGTTGACCTGGTCCACCGCGCCCAGAAGGTCGGCGGTCGAGGGGTTCATGGTCTGGCCACCCGAGACGATCACGTCAACGCCGAGGGACTTGAGGATGTCGGCCTCGCCGGAACCGGCGGCAACGGCGACAAAGCCCAGGGCCTTGGCGGGCTCGGCGGCCTTCTCCTGATCCTCGTGGATCTTGGCGGTACGGTCGTGGGCTTCCATCTCCATGTTATGGATAAAGACCTCATAGATCTGACCAAGCTGCAGCATGTGCTCGAGCACCAAGTTGGGGGTCTGAAAATGAACAATGCTGCATCCCGGTACATTCTGTCTGACCAACGATGATGGCATCTCTGGCAGCGATAAACTCG
>CABUDB010000242.1 GCA_902490245.1 uncultured Collinsella sp. | reverse complement strand
TGGCGATGTGCCGAAGAAAAAACGTTTTACCAATGTTGAGCATCACACGGTCTGCACCGTTGCGTGCGGACCATATTTCCAAACCGATTGTTTTGGCTAGACGCGTCGCTTTGGGGTACCATAGCTCCACTATCAACTGCCGCTCAGCACGGCAGCCTTGATGAGCCCTTGCCCTTCTCCTGGGAATTATGATCGGGCATCAATCTGCTGAGTGGCCCGAATCCCAGGAGGGGACTCTATATGCAAAAGGAATACCTGTCCGCCGCGGCGGAGGTGCTCAGCGACCAAGGTGTCGATGAGAACCTCGGCCTGAGCAACGACGAGGCGTCTTCGCGCCTTGCCAAGACAGGCCCTAACAAGCTCGAGGAAGCCGAGAAGACGCCGCTGTGGAAGCGTTTCTTTGAGCAGATGGCCGACCCCATGGTCATCATGCTGATCGTTGCCGCCGTCATCAGTGCGCTCACGGGCATGGTCAAGGGCGAGCCCGACTTTGCCGATGTTGCCATCATCATGTTCGTCGTTATCGTCAACTCGGTGCTGGGCGTGGTCCAGGAAGCCAAGAGCGAGGAGGCCCTCGAGGCCCTGCAGGAGATGAGTGCGGCGCAGTCCAAGGTGCTGCGCGACGGCAAGCTCGTGCACCTGCCGAGCGCCGAGCTCGTGCCCGGCGACGTGATCATGCTCGAGGCGGGCGACTCCGTCCCGGCCGACTGCCGCGTGCTCGAGAGCGCCACGATGAAGATCGAAGAGGCCGCGCTCACCGGCGAGTCCGTGCCCGTAGAGAAGCACGCCAACGTGATCGAGCTTGCCGCGGGCACCGATGACGTGCCGCTCGGCGACCGCAAGAACATGTGCTACATGGGTTCCACCGTGGTATACGGCCGTGGCCGCGCCGTCGTGGTCGGCACCGGCATGAACACCGAGATGGGTAAGATCGCCGGCGCCCTGGCCGAGGCCAAGGAGGAGCTCACGCCGTTGCAGGTGAAGCTCGCCGAGCTCAGCCGCATCCTTACCATTATGGTGATCGTCATCTGCGTCGTGATCTTTGGCGTTGACATCCTCCGCCACGGCGTGGGCAATGTCCTCACCGACCCGACTGCCCTGCTCGACACCTTTATGGTCGCCGTCTCGCTTGCCGTCGCCGCCATTCCCGAGGGCCTGGTCGCCGTCGTGACCATCGTCCTTTCGCTCGGCGTGACCAAGATGGCCAAGCGCCAGGCGATTATCCGCAAGCTCTCTGCCGTCGAGACCCTTGGCTGCACGCAGACCATCTGCTCCGACAAGACCGGTACCCTTACCCAGAACAAGATGACCGTCGTCAAGCACGAGCTCGCTGCGCCCAAGGAGAAGTTCCTGGCCGGCATGGCGCTGTGCTCCGATGCTCAGTGGGACGAGGAGCTGGGCGAGGCCGTGGGCGAGCCGACTGAGTGCGCGCTCGTCAACGACGCCGGCAAGGCGGGCCTCACTGGCCTGACTGCCGAGCATCCGCGCGTGGGCGAGGCCCCGTTTGACTCGGGCCGCAAGATGATGTCCGTGGTCGTCGAGACCCTGGATGGCGAGTACGAGCAGTACACCAAGGGTGCGCCCGACGTGGTGATCGGCCTGTGCACCCATATCTACGAGGGCGATAAGGTCGTCCCCCTGACCGAGGAGCGCCGCGCCGAGCTCGTGGCGGCCAACAAGGCCATGGCCGACGAGGCCCTGCGCGTACTGGCGCTGGCAAGCCGCACCTACACCGAGGTTCCCGACGACTGCAGCCCCGCTGCGCTCGAGCATGACCTGGTCTTCTGTGGCCTGTCCGGCATGATCGACCCGGTCCGTCCCGAGGTGGCCGACGCTATCCACGAGGCGCACGACGCCGGTATCCGCACCGTCATGATCACGGGCGACCACATCGACACCGCCGTGGCCATCGCCAAGCAGCTGGGCATCGTCGCCGATCGCAGCCAGGCCATCACCGGTGCCGACCTCGATCGCATGAGCGACGAGGAACTCGACGCGCACATCGAGGACTACGGCGTGTACGCCCGCGTCCAGCCCGAGCACAAGACGCGCATCGTCGAGGCCTGGAAGTCGCGCGACCAGATCGTGGCCATGACGGGCGACGGCGTCAACGACGCCCCGTCCATCAAGCGCGCCGACATTGGCGTTGGTATGGGCATCACCGGTACCGACGTCACCAAGAACGTCGCCGACATGGTACTTGCCGATGACAACTTCGCTACCATCATCGGCGCCTGCGAAGAGGGTCGTCGCATCTACGACAACATCCGCAAGGTCATCCAGTTCCTGCTTTCGGCCAACCTTGCCGAGGTGTTCTCGGTGTTTATCGCCACGCTCATCGGCTTTACCATCTTCCAGCCGGTGCAGCTGCTGTGGGTGAACCTGGTCACCGACTGCTTCCCCGCGCTCGCGCTGGGCATGGAGGATGCCGAGGGCGACATCATGAAGCGCAAGCCGCGCAACGCCAAGGACGGTGTCTTTGCCGGACATATGGGTCTGGACTGCGTGGTCCAGGGCCTAATCATCACCGCGCTGGTGCTGGCGAGCTTCTTTGTGGGCGTGTACTTTGACATGGGCTACATCCACATCGCCGATATGATCGCCGGCAATGCCGACGAGGAAGGCGTGATGATGGCGTTCATCACGCTCAACATGGTCGAGATTTTCCACTGCTTCAATATGCGCAGCCGTCGTGCGTCGCTGTTCACCATGAAGAAGCAGAACAAGTGGCTGTGGGCTTCCGCCGCGCTGGCACTGGTGCTGACGGTGATCGTGACCGTGCAGCCGACGCTTGCCGAGATGTTCTTTGGCCCCGTGACGCTTGAGCTCAAGGGCGTTGTCGCTGCCCTGGGCCTGGCCTTCCTGATCATCCCGCTGATGGAGATCTACAAGGCGATCATGCGCGCGGTCGAGAAGGAGTAGGTCGAAAGGCCATCCTTCCCACCGGCCCGACCGCCTGCGGGGTTTCTTCCTCGCTGGTCCTCGCGCTTCGCGCTGCGGGATCGCTCGGAAGAAACCCCTCCCGGCGGGCGGACTTATCGAGTGTGACCGTCGCCGTGACC
>CABUDB010000241.1 GCA_902490245.1 uncultured Collinsella sp. | reverse complement strand
GGGCCTGTCTATAGTCAACACGCCGGGCCTCATTGACGCCCACTACCGAGGTGAGCTCAAGGTTATCCTCATCAACTTGGATCCCACCAACGACATCCAAATCAACAAAGGCGACCGCATAGCCCAACTCGTCATCCAAGAAGTCCCCACGATCAACCTCATAGAAGTAGAAGAACTAGACAAAACCGACCGAGGCAACGGAGGCTTCGGCTCCAGCGGCGTCGCCTAGGGACGCTTGTATCCCTCCCGCCCGGGGCTTACCTATATCATTCCATGCTCAAACATTCTCGCGTCGCTTCGCTCGCTGCGAAACTGCGCGTGGAACGATATAGGTAAGCCCCGGGCGGGCGGCTACCAGCTTGAAACAATATTTACTTTTCTAGTAAGTCGATGCGATAAAGGGACGCCTCCTTTGTCGCATCGACTTACTGTATTTATATTTTCTGGGTCCCCTTTGCAGGTTCTAGTGGTGGGGAATCTGGTATAGCTGCTAATACGTTAACGCAGCTTACCTGCGGGAGGCCCCTATATATCGTCCCACGCGCAGTTTCGCAGCGAAGCGAGAATGTTTGAGCATGGGATGATATATAGGGGCCTCCCGCAGGTAAGCGGGCAATCCAATGCTAGCGGATATGCGCGGGTTTTCCGCCCCAGTAGAAGCGGCAGAAGGCTCGTTTGCGCTTTTGGGGTTTGCCTACGAGCTCCATGGTTGCGATGGCGATATCTTCGGCTGCGTGAGGGCGGCGTAGTACTTCGCCGTTGATGAGTAGGGCTTTGAGTGATTCGGGATGATCGTGCAGGTGGCGCAGGGTTACGATGAGTTCTCGTGCGGTGGTGACATGCATGCTGGCGCCCATGCCGGTGAGCATCGTGGTGTTGGCCTTTTCCTGGCCGTATGATTTGCCCAGCAGGATCATCGGCAGATGCGCGCACAGGCATTCGGTGACGGTGAGTCCGCCCGATTTGAGGATTGCCAGGTCGCATCCGTGCATAAGGGCCGCCATGTCGTCGACATAGTCCAACACCGTGACGTTCTCGAGCTTCATGGCATCGAAGAGCGTCTTCAGCCGGGTGGCATACTCCACGTCTTTGCCGGGCAAAAAGACAAAGTGCATGTCTTCGAAGCTGCGCAGGAAGGGGAGTGTGTGGTCCATCGCCGCGCGAAAGCGGACGTAAGGCTGAGGCAAGCTGGCACCGGCCATTACCAGCACGACGGTCTTGTCGGTGGGGAGGTTGAACTTGGCTAGCTCTTCCTCGCGATCGTAGTCCGTGTCGAATCCGGCGCGAATAGGAATGCCGGTAATGCGAATCTTTGCTTCGGGGACCCTACGGGGGCGGAGCGTTTCGGCCATAAATTCGTTGGCAACACAGAATAAATCGGTGTCCTTGTGGGGCCACCATCCCTCGACTTCGTAGTCGGTCGGTACGCAGATGACCGGATAATCGATACCCGTAATTACGCGGGCGCCTACGGCAACATTGGCTGCCGTGATGTGCGTTGCGACCACGGCTATGGGCCTGCGGCTGCGGACATATTCGTTGAAGGCGGGGAACATAATTCGCGACCATGCCGTGCCGCCACCCCAGAGAAGATGTCCCGTAAGCGTATATCGCCAGGTCAGGTCGTAAATGGGGCGCGTGGCTCCCGTAAAAGAAGCCGCGGTCTTATTGCCGTCGAATTTAATACGTCCAAAATCAAGGATATCGAGCACTTCAATCTCAACATCCTCGGGGATGCCATTGGTGCCGCGGATGAGGTCGAATGCCTGCCCAATCGCATTTGCGGCGGCTTTGTGGCCCGAGCCGACGGAGGCGTGCATGATGGTCACGAGAGGTTTTTGCTGGGCCAAGAGCGTGGTTTGCTCCGATTGGGGAGTGCTGTGCGTGAGCAGGGGGGCGTCGTCGCCCGTCTGCGTCTGATCCATCGATAACTCCCCTTCGACGTTGTAACACGGATTTATCATTGTAGTGCATGAGTGTCACGTTCACGTAAATTTGGGTATGAGCGCAAAGAACGACAACGTTTTGGCGAGAGGACTCTTCATGACTACCGATCAGACGATCGATGTTGCGATTATCGGCGGAGGCCCCGCGGGCTATGCTGCCGCCATTTATGCGGCGCGCGCCAACCTGACGACGACTGTCCTTGAGCAGGGCATGTCGGGCGGACAGATCGCCACGAGCAACGAGATTGAGAATTATCCTGGCATTCCGCTACTGAGCGGTGTCGAACTTGGTGAGCGGTTCCAACAGCATGCTGAAGGCCTGGGGGCTCAGGTTGAATGGAGTATGGTGACGGGCGTCGATTACGATGCCGATGCGGCTCAATTTACCATCCATCATGATATGGGCGACACAGCGGCCAAGAGCGTCATTGCGTGCATGGGCGCCACGCCGCGTCCTGCGGGTTTTGTTGGCGAGGACACGTATCGCGGTCGTGGCGTTTCGTATTGCGCGACGTGTGACGGCATGTTCTTCCGTGGCAAGCGGGTCTTTGTTATCGGAGGCGGCAATTCGGCATGCGAGGAGGCGCTGTTCCTGTCCGACATTGCCAGCAGCGTGACCATCGTGCTGCGTCGCGATCAGTTCCGTGCACCCGAGGGCGTTGTGAATATGGTTCTTGCTAAGGACAATATTTCAGTTAGGTACCAAACTAGTATTGTTGAGCTTTCTGGTGAAGCGATGCCCGCGACAATCACATTCAAGGACAATGCGACTGGCGAAATGCACACTGAGTCCTTTGAACCTGGATCGTTTGGCATCTTTGTTTTTACGGGGACGCAGCCACATACCGAGCTTGTTGAGCATCTAGTCGACCTGGCTCCCGACGGCGGCATTGTCACCGACGATTCGATGGCCACTCGTACGCCCGGCTTATTCGCAGCCGGCGATATCCGCTCCAAGCGTTTACGCCAGGTTGTGACCGCCGTTTCGGACGGAGCCATAGCAGCAATCAGCGCATACGCGTTTCTTCGCGGATAAGTACGATAATATATCTTATGTAAGGTTGCTATCAATTAACTAAATGGCGGAATGATGCATCAGTGCACTGTCCCGCCAATTTTCTTAGCGGCTAT
>CABUDB010000240.1 GCA_902490245.1 uncultured Collinsella sp. | reverse complement strand
CAGTCGACCTTTAGGAACAGTGCAGCCACCGTGATGGGGATATAGCTGAACATAAAGATCGGGAAGGTAAACAGGTTGGTCACCAGACGCCACTTTTGCGCGCAGTGAATGTGCTTGTACTCAAAGATGGTCGTGAGCAACGCCAGGATAAAGAACGTCTGATACATCATGATGAAGGTCATAATGAGCGAAGCGGCGCACGCCTGCATCTCGACTTCGGTAGCCAAGAAACCGTGCGAAAGGCCGCCCACGATGAGGAACGTCGCATTAGCGAGCATCGAGATCAACGATAGCAGCATGCCCGGGGCGATCGTCATAAACATATCGTAGGCGGCAAAGCGATGATAGCGAAACGTCGATTTGACAAGATGCTTGCCGTAGGTAAAAAAGACCTGGTAGAAGCCCTTGGTCCAACGCATGCGCTGTTTCCAGGACGCCTTAAACGTAACCGGCTGCTCGTCAAAGAACTCCGCCGGCGCATAACCGATGCGGATGCCGTGAATGGCGCAGAACGTGGTGAACTGGATGTCCTCGGTCAGTGTATGGAACTGCCAGCCGTGCATGCCCTCGATCACGCTGGCGGAGATGAGGTAGCCCGAACCCGAGACAGCGCAGGACGTCTTGCAAATATTACGCGCGTTGTTGAGGAAGCGGGCCTCACGCAAATACCAGGTGGCGTTAGCAGAGGAAATCCATGAACTGCCGAAGTTCTTGGAGTTACGATAGCTCGTGACCACATGAAAGCCCTGGTCAAAGGCATCATTCATCTTGGAGACGTAATCGCGGGAGATAACATTGTCGGCATCGAAGATAAAGTAGCCCTCAAACGTGTCGGGATACTCGTTGAGAATGCGATCGAAACCAAAGTCCATGACCCAGCTCTTGCCCTTGCGGGCCAGGTCATTGCGCTCGTAAACAATGGCACCGGCCTCGCGCGCGAGCTGCGCGGTGTTGTCGGTGCACGCGTCGGCAACGACAAAGACCTCAATGAGCTCGGACGGATAATCCTGGTCCTTGATGGAGCGAACGAGGTTGGCGATCACGGCCTCCTCGTTATGTGCCGCAATGAAGAAGGCATACCGGTGGAGTTTTTTTGCCTTGGGAGGCGCGACCTCGCCACGAAGAGCGCCAATGACAAAGAAGACCACCTGGTACAGAAAGCAGACCGTGAGCAGCGTGACGACAATCTGGTTGAAAATCACGATAGGCGTGTTGGTTTGTAAAAAGGCGAGCATGCAGGCTCCCGAGAACGTGTTACGTAAACAACGGTATATCTTACCGCAGGCTAACCGAGTTCAAGAAACCACCTAATACTGGCTAGGCTTCGAGCAGACCGAGCTGCGGGACGATTTCGTCGCCTGCGGCAGTGCGGCCGAGCGAACGCGGGGCCAGGTCGTCAAGAACCGCAGCGAGATCCCACGGCAGCTCGTCGCGGCACTCGATACGTTCCCCCGTCACGGGATGGTCGAACGCCACGCGCCAGGAATGAAGGAACTGCCTGGTCAGACCCTGATCGGCACGTACATCGCACTTGCCGTAGAGTGGATCGCCCACGCAGGCGTGGTTGATATGGCGCATATGCACGCGAATCTGATGTGTGCGGCCCGTAAACAGGTGGCACTCGACGAGTGTGTAGCCGTCGTCGAAGCGTGTGGAATCGAAGCGCTCGAGGACCTTAAAGGTCGTAATGGCCTGGCGCGCAAAGGGATCATCGGATACCGCCATCTTGACGCGATCACGCGTAGAACGGGCAATGCCGGTGTTAATGGTGCCCTCATCCATGGCGATATGACCGTGAACGAGCGTAATGTAGCGGCGGTCGAGCGTGCGCGTACGGATAAGATTTTGGAGCGCGCGCTGGGTGTCGTCGTCCTTGGCCGCAAGCATAAGACCCGAGGTATCGCGATCCAAACGATGCACGATACCGGGGCGGTCCTCGCCCTGCACGGTGCCCAGATGGTCGACACCACAGTGATAGACCAGGGCATTCGCGAGCGTACCGCTCTCATGACCATGCGCAGGATGGCACACCAGGCCGCGCTGCTTGGAGAGCACAATGAGATAGTCGTCCTCGTAGCGAATGTCGAGCGGGATGGCCTCGGGAATCACATCGGTGGGATCGTGCGGCTCGGGCAAATCGACCGAAATACGGTCACCGGCTCGCACGGCGTATTTTTTTGACAGGCAGGTCTCGCCATTGACACATACGGCACCGCCCTCAATCAGATGCGCACAGGCAGAGCGCGTGGGACAGCCATCGTTGGCGCCCAGATAGGCGTCAAGACGCTGTCCAGCGGCATCTTCGGCAACAAGGATATGGATGTCGGCCATTAGCGCTCATTCCTTTCGCGAATCTTGCGGGCACGCTCCCCACGTTGTTTAGCCTTGCGCTTGGCGCGGGCCTCGTCACGGGCGTTAAGCTCGGCGGTCGCATCAACCTCACGGGCCGCGGGGCTCAAGAACATGTAGCCGAAGAGGGCGAGCACGACGCCCAAGGTAATACCGATATCGGCCACATTGAATACAGGGAAGTCAATGAAGGTGGTGGCAATAAAATCGGTCACGAAGCCAAAAGCCAAACGATCGATAGCGTTACCGATAGCACCGCCCGCAACCATCGCCATGCCCACAACCTCAAGATGGGCGAGCTGAGGTGCACGAACGAGGTACACGGCAATAGCGATAATGACTGCCAACGCGAGCACGGCAAACGCGATGCCATGCCCCTCACCCATGCTAAAGGCAGCACCGATATTACGGACAAACATAAAGTCGATGACACCGGGGATGACGGTCACATGCAAAGCGTCGCCCACGGCACGAACCGCAAGCTTGGTCAGCTGGTCAACAAGCAGCACAACCAGCGCCACCCCACCAGCAACACCCAACCGCCAACGCAAAGGCGGCGTCATATCCCCAGCACGACCCAAAGAAATCCCCTACCCTCAAGAACTTCGAATTCCGTTTAACGCAAATCAATATCTTATATTGACCAGCAACGAAATAGCCAATGATTCGTTACCGACAGCGAAAACCCGCCAGAGCGAGCAAGGTGCCTTGAAACAAGGCGGCATTGA
>CABUDB010000239.1 GCA_902490245.1 uncultured Collinsella sp. | reverse complement strand
GAGGGCCATAACGATGATGGGGCCGCAGTAATACAACAGCGAGGAGATGCCAACGCCGATCGTCTGATAGGCGCGGAACAGGAAAATCCAGCTGGCGCCCAGCGCGGCGCCCGAGACGATGAGCGCTGCGGCCTCGCGGGGGCGAGACGGAGCCTGCAGGTTATGGCGCTTGGTTATGAAGAGGATGGCGGCAAGGGTGAGAGCGCCCAAAAACGTGCGCAACAGTACGATATCGGAGCTCGGCAGCGCGATGGCAGCGGCGATGATGCCGTTGGAGCCAAACAATAGCAATGCTGCTAAGTACGTAAACAGTCCGTTGTTCATGTGCTGACATCCCCTCTATATCCGAGCATGTTCACTATGGGTGAGGTGGCTTTAGAAGAAAAGCGAATATAATGCATGGATAACATGACAAAAACTCATGTAAAGGTGGAGGGATGCCGTGGAAACGAATATTCAAAAGATGCAAGTGCTGCTCGAGACGGTGCGTGCCGGCAGCTTTACGCATGCTGCAGAGCGGCTGAGCTATTCGCAGTCGGGCGTGAGCCGCATGGTGGGCGACCTTGAGGCAGACTGGGGTTTTAAGGTGCTTGATCGCAGCCGCGAGGGCGTGGTGCTTTCTGCCGACGGGCGGCAGGTCATGCCGGCAGTCGAGGCGTTATGCGAAGAGTTTGGCCGCCTGCAGCGACGCGTGGACGAGATGCGGGGGCTCATGCGTGGCAAGATCTGTATCGGTACATTCTCGAGTGTGGCGACCCATGTACTGCCGCCGGTGATCGCGCGGTTTCGCGCTGATCACCCGGATGTCGATTACGAGCTGCTGATGGGTGATTACTCCGAGATTGAGCAATGGGTGGCGGAAGGCCGCTGCGACCTGGGCTTTATTCCGCGCGAGCCACGCGGCGCCGGCATGGCGTCGCGGCCGTTGGTGCAAGACGAGCTGATGGCCGTGGTGCCAGCGGACTCCTCGCTTGCCACCGCGGAGGTCGTTTCCCTTGCCGATTTGGCCAACGAGCAGTTTATTCTTCTGGAACGCGGTAGCGACGACGAGATTACGCCGCTGTTTCGCCGCGCGGGTCTGGCGGTGCGTTCTAAGCTATCGACCTGGGATGATTATGCGATTATGGCCATGGTCGAGGACGGTCTGGGCGTGAGTATTCTTCCGGCGCTCATCTTGCGCCGCTGTCAGTTCGATGTCGCCGTGCGTCCGCTCGAGGGACATCCCCATCGGCAGATCAACGCGATATATCGCACGGCTGACGTTTCGCTTGCCGCCGCTCGATTCCTTGAATATCTCTAAACGCGTGCGCGTCATTGTCCGCCTTGGGCAAATCTCGGAGTTCGGTACGTTTTCTTGTGAAATTGAACTTCCGAATAAGGTACGGCGCTATACTGCTTCCTAAATTGAACTTAGGTTCAATTCGTGTTCTATAAATTGAACTTTGCCAGCAAGGAGGTTCTAATGGCCCAAGAGACGTTTAGCGATCGCCTGCGACAGACCATGTCCGATCGCGACGTTCGCCAGTCGGACGTAATCCGCGCATCGGAGATGCTCGGAAAAAAACTCGGCAAGAGTCAGATGAGCCAATATGTGAGCGGCAAGACGATCCCGCGGCGCGATGTGGCAGAGCTGCTCGCTCGTATTTTGGAGGTCGATGTTTCCTGGCTGCTCGCCGGTGACGCCGATCAAGGCGAGGAATCATCGCCTCGCAACGTACCCAAGCCCGAACCCCATCCCTCAGCTCAAATTCCAAGGAGCACCACCATGCGTACTTTTTCAAAATCCACCAAGCTCGATAACGTCCTGTATGACGTGCGCGGCCCCGTCGTCGACGAGGCCGCCCGTATGGAGGACGAGGGCGAGCGTATTCTCAAGCTCAACATCGGTAATCCGGCGCCCTTTGGCTTCCGCACGCCCGATGAGGTCATTAAGGACATGCGCCAGCAGCTGCCCGACTGCGAAGGCTATTCCAACTCGCGCGGCCTGTTCTCTGCGCGCAAGGCAATCATGCAGTACTCGCAGATCAAGGGCCTGCCCAATGTTCAGATGGAGCACATCTACACGGGCAACGGCGTGTCCGAACTCATTCAGCTTTCGATGAACGCGCTGCTCGACAATGGCGACGAGATTCTGATCCCCAGTCCCGACTATCCGCTCTGGACGGCGTGCGCAACCCTTGCCGGCGGTCATCCCGTTCACTATCTGTGTGATGAGCAAGCGGATTGGTATCCCGACCTGGAGGATATGGAGTCCAAGATCACGAGCGCGACCAAGGCCCTCGTCATCATCAACCCCAACAACCCCACGGGTTCGGTCTATCCGCGCGAGGTACTCGAGGGCATCGTTGAGATCGCGCGCAGGCACCAGCTCATGATTTTTGCCGATGAGATCTACGACCGCCTGTGCATGGACGGCTACGAGCACGTCTCGATTGCCTCGCTCGCTCCCGACCTGCCCTGCGTCACCTTTAGCGGCCTTTCCAAGTCGCACATGATCGCGGGCTATCGTATTGGCTGGATGGTGCTTTCGGGTAACCAGCGCTGCATGAGCGACTTTATTATGGGCATCAACATGCTCTCGAACATGCGCCTGTGCTCCAACGTGCCGGCTCAGTCAATCGTCCAGACGGCGCTCGGTGGACACCAGTCCGTCAACGACTACATCCGCCCCGGCGGTCGTGTCTACGAGCAGCGCAACTTCGTGTATGAGGCACTCAACAAGATCGACGGCATCTCGGTGGTCAAGCCGCGTGCGGCGTTCTATATCTTCCCCAAGATGGATGTTAAAAAGTTCAACATCACCGATGACGAGCAGTTCGCTCTTGACCTGCTGCACGAGAAGAAGATCCTGATCACGCGCGGCGGCGGCTTTAATTGGGGTGAGCCCGACCACTTCCGCATCGTGTACCTGCCGCGCATGGAAGTGCTCAAAGAGTCGCTCGAAGACCTCGCCGACTTCTTCGATCATTACCGCCAGAGCTAATTAGTTCCGCCGTTCTACCGAACGGCGGACCACTTGACGCTGCGCGAGCCGCATTCACGCCAATCTGACGTTCAATTTCGAGGGCGCGACCAGAAG
>CABUDB010000238.1 GCA_902490245.1 uncultured Collinsella sp. | reverse complement strand
GGTTGGCGTACAGTCTGAGACCATTTCCCGGCACTCTGTCACCTATTTCAATATGCGGATCATGCGACTGATACGGCAGAACGCCGGCGTCACCACGATGTCGTCGGCCAACACATCGAGCAGCTCTTCCTCGGAATAGGGGCGCCACTCGCCGCGCTCATAGCAGCCCACCAGACGCGAGCCCTCGATGAGCGCACACGGGTAGACTTTGACCTCGTCGGGCATAAAGGCCCCTTCGGTCATAAAGCGCTCGTAGTCGCGCTTGTCCCCCTCGGGTGTGGCGTCCAGCAAGTTGAGCATAAAATGAGCGTGGATCTTAAAGCCAAACAGGCGCGCGAGCGAAAACGCCCGCTCGATCTGCGCCACCGAAATGCGGCGCTCGTTGATATCGAGCAAATGTTGGTCGAGGCTCTGGATACCCATCTGGATCTTGGTGCAGCCCAGGCGGCGGATGAGCGTGAGGGTCTGCGGCGTTACAGCATCGGGGCGCGTCTCGATAACGAGTCCCACCACGCGATGCTTCGCCGTCTCGTTGATGCGCTGCTGGCGCTCGAGCTCCTCCATCGTTGCTGTCTGCCACTCGGCGACCTCGCCCCACGGCGTGCCAGGGCCGTACAGACGACGCACCGCGCGGTTATAGCCGCCCACGGCAGCATCCACACGCCCCTGCTCGTCGGCAACGCCGGCAGCGAGCTCGGCCTCGTCTGTCGCAATGCCGGCGGCCCGATAGCGCTCGCGACGCTCCGCTACCACCGGCGGCAGCGCATCGGCGGGAGCGTCATCGAGCAGGCGCCCTGCCTCGGCACGGCTGATGCCCGGACGCGCTAACATGGGGTTGGCCGCCACGCCGGCGACGGCATCGTCATTGAGCGCACGGAAGAGCTCCGACATAAACCATGTCTGATAGCCTTCCGGATAGTCGCTCCAGGTACCGCCAAGCACAATGAGCTCGATCTTATCGGTCGCATGTCCCATCTGCGAAAGCGCCGTCAAACGGGCGCTCACCTGCAGATACGGATCGAAGCAGTTTTGCTCCGCACGGGCGCACGCGGGCTCAGCATGCAGATAGCTCTTGGGCATGCGCAGGTCGTTGGGGCAAAACAGGCAATCGCCCGAGCATGGCCAGGGCTTGGTGATGACGGTAATGGTCGCCACGCCCGAAGCCGTGCGACGCGGCTTCATGCGCAACACCTGCAGCAGTTGACCCTCCAACTCGGCATCGACATTCCACGCAGCCCACCGAGCCGGCTCCTCACGTTTAACCCGCTGGCAGAACGGCAGCAGACGGCGCTTGGCCAAATCGCGTTTGTCGGCACCCTCACGGCGCGCCTCGGCATGTATCAGTTTGACGAGCGCTTTGTCGTCCACGGTCTCGCCGCGACGCAGAGCCTCGAGTATGTTCAAGATAATCTGTTCCATGCCCCCATTGTAAAGGCAAAGGCGCCGGAGCCGTGACGGGCTCCGGCGCCTCCATCAAAGAGCGTGCCTATATGTACCGATCTCCGAAAACCTCATGTCACTCCGGATCAAACGACATGTCGCCCGAACCGACCTTAAAACGATACGTGGCTGACTTATCACCGTTGTCGAATTCAAGATTCAATATGGTCTCGCCATCGTAGCCAAGCGGAAGGAAATCGCTCTCGAAGTCACCACTGCCCACGGTGAGGCTCGCCTTAAAGCCCGTAGAGTTTGGAACCGTTATCTCCACATCGCCCGAGTCCACGCTTACGTCCATCGACTTCGCGGGGGCCTGGTAGAGCTCGAACGTCACATCGCCCGAACCGACCTCAGCACTGAGCGCATCAGTCACGCTGCCTGTAAACTCTACATCTCCCGCACCCAGGAAAAGGTCAAAACCATCACAGATGACACCGGCAATCTGCAAATCACCCGAGCCCACGTGCGCGTTGATCCCCTTCAGATGTTCGGCAACACGGCGCGGCAGCTCAACCGTAACCGAGCGATCGATTGCCTTACCGTCATCACTTCCAAACTGGGAAACCTTAAGCGTCGAGTCCTCGACGGATGCGATGTTTTGCGCCGCGGCCTTGGAGGCATCCATACCCTTGGCAACGCGCCCCCGCTCGATAACGCGAGCCTTGTTGCCATCAACAACCTTGACGTCCACCGAACCCGCATTGATATCGAAATCGAGGTAGCGGAACATATCGGCATCAAAAGTCGTACTCGAAAGCTGCTGAGGCTGAGCGGAATAGCCGCCGCCATCGTTCATAAAATCGTCATCGTCAACCACATCGTCCCTACCGGACAGGCCGGATACAACATCGTCGAGATCCCACGGGCCATCAAAATGAATCAATGTCCGCGAAACGCCAAATACAAGCCCAACAATGAGCACGAACGCTCCGATGCCAACGCTCAAGCGTACCTTGGATTCATGCGAAAGCTTCATCATTCATCACCCTCTTTGGCGATCGGGCCAGCGGTAGTCGCGGTAGCCACGCCAGCATCAACCGCAGCGGAAGCATCCTGCACCTGAGTCCTAGCCGTCACCGGTGCCGAACCAACCTGAATATCCCCGCGCGCCCAATCACCATCGAGTGCACGCGCCACCCAGTGATAGATGGGAATCGTAAAGAAGATCAGCGCGGCAAAGGGGCCGGCACCAAACGGGAACATCAGCAAAAAGAACAGCAGCCAACACACAGCCCAATACGGGAACGACTGGAACGGGCCCTTCACCGGAGTCGAGCCAACCGCACCGCCACTCGTCGCCTGCGCCGTAGCGGCATTGGCGGCCTGTGCACTCCAGCTTGCCGCTTGCGCCGCCTTGGCCGCAGCATCACTCGCCTGCGTTGCCGCCTCGGTAGCGCGTGCCGCCGCCTCGTGGGTACGGGCACGCTCCGCCGCCTCGGCCTCGCGCTGACGGGCGCGGTCCTCGTTCTCAAACTCGATATCGTCCTCGATCTCATCGCTCGGATTGAGCAGCTCATCCAGACTCACACCATAGAGCTTGGCGAGCGAAATCAGGTTCTCGGTATCGGGCGAGCTCTCCGCGCGCTCCCATTTGCTGACCGCTTGGCGCGACAGTCCCAGCTTTCGTGCCAGCCCTTCTTGACTAAAG
>CABUDB010000237.1 GCA_902490245.1 uncultured Collinsella sp. | reverse complement strand
TGATGTGCTCGGGGTTCAGGCCGACGACGTCCAGCAGCTCGCGGACGCGCTCAATGCGCTCCTCCTTGGTACCCACGCCATGAATGGTCATGGGCTCGGAGACGATCTCGCCAATGGTCATACGAGGATTAAGCGAAGCATAGGGGTCCTGGAAGATGAACTGCATCTCGCGACGCATGTCCTTAATCTCATGCTTGCTCATCTCGGCAACATCTTTGCCCTGGAAGAACACTTTGCCGGCCGTCGGCTTGGTCAGGCGCATGATGGTGCGGCCCGTGGTGGACTTACCGCAACCAGACTCGCCGACCAGGCCAAAGGTCTCGCCCGGATAAATCTCGAACGAAATGTCGTTCACAGCAGAGACGACACGCTTGGAGAAGCGCTTGGCGAACATGCCGGACTCAGCGGGAAACTCCTTAGAGAGGTGCTCGACCTTCAGCAGCGGAGTACGCTCGTTGGTATCTGCCATTACGCCTCGCCTCCCTTCTTGGAATCCTTGCGCGTACGGGACGTCTCAGGAGCGTTCTTGAGGAACTCGGGGTCACCGGAGTAGTGGCACGCAGAGTAATGACCAGACTCGGTGACAACGCGCTCGGGGCGCTGCTTGCGGCACTTGTCCGTCGCATAGGGGCAACGAGGAGAGAACACGCAGCCCTCAGGCAAGTTCATGAGCGAAGGCGGGTTACCGTGAATCGGCGTAAGAGGCTTCTTCTCATCGATGGCCTGTTCCGGGATGGAGCGGATAAGGCCCCAGGTGTAGGGGTGGCGGCTCTCGTAGAAGATTTCCTCAGCAGTACCGAACTCGACAGGACGGCCGGCGTACATAACCATGATCTTATCGGCCATATCGGCGACGACGCCCAGGTCATGGGTAATCATGATGATGGCGTTGCCGTTCTTCTCCTGCATTTCCTGCATAAGCTCAATAATCTGAGCCTGAATGGTAACGTCCAGGGCAGTCGTGGGCTCGTCGGCAATCAGAATATCGGGATCGCAGGCAAGGGCCATAGCAATCATGACACGCTGACGCATACCGCCCGAGAACTGGTGCGGATACTCATTGACGCGCTTCTCGGGCTCGGGAATGCCAACGAGGTCCAAAAGCTCGGTGGCGCGCTTGAGCGCCTCCTGCTTGGAGTAACCACGGTGCAGACGAAGGCCCTCACCCACCTGCTTGCCGATCTTATAGACCGGGTTCAAGGAGGTCATAGGATCCTGGAAGATCATCGCGATGTCGTTACCGCGGATGTGCTGCATCTCTTCCTCGGTCATCTCGAGGATAGAACGACCGCGATAGCGAACGTCGCCGCCCTCAATCTTTCCCGGAGGCATCGAGATGAGGCCCATGATGGTCATGGCGGTCACGGACTTACCGGAGCCGGACTCACCGACGACACCCAGGGTCTCGCCGCGATCGAGTGTGTAGGACACACCGTCGACAGCGCGAACGACACCATCTTCGGTATGGAAATACATCTTAAGGTCATCGACCTCGAGCAGATGCTGGCCCTCGGGAACCGGCTGGTCCTTCAGGTCCACATAGTTTTTGTTCTTCTTCATCCTTATGCGTCCTTCATCTTGACGTCGAGGGCGTCGCGCAGACCGTCACCCAGCAGGGTGAAGGCGAGCACCGTCGAGAGAATTGCCAGACCGGGCATGATCATCATCCAGGGAGCAGTCAGAAGATACTGCTGACCGTCCTGAATCATGGAGCCCCACGAAGGCGTAGGCGGGATAACGCCCATGCCGAGGAAGGACAGGGCAGACTCGGTCAGAATAGCGCCACCAATGTTCATGGTCGCATAGACCACGATAGAAGCAACGGAGTTCGGGAAGATATGGCGCATAACGATACGCGCATCGGATGCACCCATAGCGCGAGCGGCGTCAACATAGTCGTTCTCTTTGACCGTCAGGATCGCGGATCGGAAGACGCGCGCAATCGAAGGCCAGCCGAGAATGCCGATGGCGATAAAGACATTCTGAAGACCACGACCGATAACGGCAATCATGGCAACAACGAACAGCACGTACGGGAACGCCAGGAAGATGTCCGCACAGCGCATGATGATCGTATCCCAGATGCCGCCATAGAAACCGGCCAGGGCGCCCATGACCAGACCGATCACCGTGGAGATGGCGGTGGCCATAATACCGACGGAAAGCGAAACGCGTGCACCGTAGATAACACGGACGAGAATGTCACGACCAAGAGAGTCGGTGCCAAACGGGTGCTCGGCACACGGAGCCAGCAGCGACGTCTCGGCCATGGTGGTCGAGTCGGAAGCCGTAGGAGAGCCGAGCCAGGGCTTAGCCCACAGATCGGCGGTCAGGGCGACCACAACAACGATGATGATCCAGCAGACACCGATAACGGCGAGCTTGTTCTTACGAAGACGCTTAAAAGCGTCGCCCCACAGCGTGCGGGACTTGGCGGGAGCAGATGCGGCCTTGGTGGCGGTAGCCTGCTCCTGAGACTGAGAATCAGTTTCCTGCATGAGACGTACCTCCCTTAGGCCTTATCCGACGGACCGCCAAGGCGGATGCGCGGGTCGAGGAATGCATAGCTAATGTCGACGAGCAGGTTGATCACCATAACGACGACAACAATGAGCGTAACGCCGCCCATAACGATGGGCCAGTCGCGCATGCTAATGGCGCGGTAGACCTCGAAGCCGATGCCGGGCCAGTTAAAGACCGTCTCGGTCAGGATGGCGCCCGAAAGCATGCCGCCGAAGTCGACACCAATATAGGTAACGACGGGGATGAGTGCATTCTTAAGCGCATGCTTGATAATGATCGCGCGATTGGAGAGACCCTTCGCCTTTGCCGTACGGATGTAATCCTGGTTCATGACGTCAAGCAGCTGCGAGCGCATAATGCGGGCAGCATAGGCGGTCGAAACCGAAGCCAGCGTAATGGTCGGAAGCACATAGTGCATCCAATCCTGATACTGAGAGCTGGAACCGCCGGCACCCGAGATCGGCATGGAGAATGCACCGCCCGTGGCATCCTTGAGGATGACGCCAAAGAACAGCTGCAGATCGGAAGAGCGTCGTGTAGGGAAAGAGTGTAGATCTCGGTGGTCG